>CAZWWS010000062.1:0-13249 GCA_964637445.1 uncultured Muribaculum sp. | reverse complement strand
GTGTGAGTTCGAATCTCATCTCGGACACTTCATTGTAAGGCATAAATCGTATGATTTATGCCTTTTCTTTTTATATAGCAAAAACGGGGAGTTACATTTTTTTATTTATGGCTATTGGCGTATCTTTGCGTCATGAAAAATATCGACAACACAAAATCGCCGATTAAGACTTCGCAAGTGTTCATTCCGGTAATCATCGGAATCGGCGTGGTAGCATGGCTGATGGCGCGCGAGTTCGACATCGAGACCATTCGCAGCATCGAGCTATCGCCACAATTGGCAATTTGCATCTTATTGGCTCTCATATTCATGTTCGGGCGAGATTTAGGCCACTTCTGGCGATTCCGTATCATCACCGACAAGCAGCTGCGGTGGCAACAAGCCATTCGCGTAAACTATCTGTGCGAATTTACATCGGCCGTAACGCCATCGGCCGTAGGAGGCAGCTCATTCGCCGTATTATATATGTATGCCGAGGGACTTTCGTTGGGTCGAGCCACCACATTGGTCATGGCCACACTCTTCCTCGATGAGTTGTTTTTCGTCATAACCTGCCCCATAGTTATCGCACTCATCCCCTACTCCGACCTATTCGGCTTCAACACCGAGTCGGCAGGATATTTCGTAACAGGTCTCAACCTGCTTTTTTGGCTCGTATATGCAGGCATCACTATTTGGACCGCCATCCTATTCCTCGGGCTTTTTGTGCGCCCTAAAGCCGTAGCGCAAGGGCTGGCGTGGGTGTTCCGATTCCGTCCATTGCGCCGATGGCAACACAAGATGATAACCCTCGGCGATAACATGCAAGCCACCTCGTCGGAGTTGCGTCGTCGCCCCATGCGATGGTGGTTGGAAGCCTTTGCAGCCACCGCTCTCAGCTGGCTGTCGCGCTACATGGTGGTAAATGCCCTCTTCTGGGGATTTGCGCCCTACGCCGACCAAATTATCATCTTCGGTCGACAAGTCGTAGTGTGGGTCGTTTTAATGATAAGCCCCACACCCGGAGGCAGCGGCATCAGCGAGTGGCTGTTTGCACAATACTACGGCGATCTGCTTAAATCCAACGCCCAGAGCATCACTCTCATCATTGCCATCCTATGGCGACTCATCTCCTACTATGCCTACCTTATTATAGGCGCATGTGTTCTCCCCGGTTTGCTACGACGCCTATCTTCTCGTAAAGCCGAATCTGAAAATCTTCAAAACTCTCTCAACAATGAAACGAACGCTTAGCTCCCTGCTACTGCTCATCGCCTCTATCATGGCGGCTTCGAGCACCAATGTCTACGTCATCCCCATCGACGACGAAATCAACTCCACCACCTGGCGACAAGTCCGCCAAGGGTGCAACGCTGCCACCGATGCCGACGCCGATATTCTGCTCATACACCTCAACACCTATGGCGGAGCTGTAGTGTATGCCGACTCTATTCGCACTGCCTTGCTCAACTATCCACGCCCCACCATTGCTTTCATCGACAATAACGCAGCCTCTGCCGGAGCACTGATTTCGATTGCTTGCGACAGCATCTATATGCGTCGCGGAGCGTCGATAGGCGCCGCCACTGTGGTCGATGGCGAGGGTCGGCAGATGCCCGACAAATATCAAAGCTATATGCGGTCGATGATGCGCGCCACCGCCGAAGCCAACGGTCGCGACCCACTCATCGCCGAAGCGATGGTCGACCATCGTGTAATCGTGCCGGGACTAATCGACTCCACTCGCGTACTGACGTTCACTGCCGATGAAGCCCGTAAATGGGACTTTTCCGACGGCGAAGCCGAAAATATCGACGAAATTTTGCGCAATAACCTTCATTTAGCCGACTACAATATTTCCACCTATCATGCCACATTCTGGGACTATTTGATAGGATTTCTCACTAATCCGGCATTTCAAGCCATACTGATTATGATTATCATCGGTGGCATCTACTTCGAATTGCAATCGCCCGGCATCGGTTTCCCATCTGCAGCCGCTCTGATTGCAACAGTGCTCTATTTCTTGCCGCTCTACATCGAGGGTATCGCCGAGCCGTGGGTAATACTGATGTTTGTCGTCGGATTGATTCTGCTCATACTCGAACTCATCGTCATTCCGGGCTTCGGCGTTGCCGGTATCGCCGGTGCTTGTCTGATGATCGTATCGCTATTTGCCGCACTGCTCGATGGATTTAACTTCACCTTCGACCACTATTATGGAGGCGAAGTAATCGATGCTCTTTTAGTCGTATCGATTGGATTGCTCCTCTCCATCGCGGTCATAGCCTTTTGTATCTGGAAGCTCGGCTACGACTTTATCCCCAACAAAATCGGACTCACCAAGCAACAAAACATCGACGAAGGATATATCGGCGTATCGATGCAACCGGCTCAGCTCATCGGTCGTTGCGGTCGCGCTGTGACCGTGCTCCGCCCTGCCGGAAAGGTCGAAATCGATGGCACTGTCTACGACGCTGTGTCACTCCGCGACTTTATTGATGCCGACTCCGAAGTGGAAGTAGTGCGCTACGAAAATGCACAAATATATGTAACTCTACATAAATAAATTCTACGAAATATGTCACAAACTCAATTCATAGGAATCATCCCGGCGCGCTATGCGTCAACTCGCTTTCCGGGCAAACCGCTTGCCCTCATTGGCAATATGACAATGATAGAGCGCGTCTATCGTCAAGCCTCCAAAGAGCTCGACCAAGTATATGTAGCCACCGACGACTCTCGCATCGCCGATGCCGTCAAAGCATTCGGCGGACAAGTCGTGATGACATCTACCCAGCATCGCAGCGGCACCGACCGATGCTACGAAGCCTACAAAAACATTGGCTCGTCGGCCGATGTGATTATCAACATTCAAGGCGACGAACCATTTATCGACCCCTCGCAAATAACAGAAATCAAACGCTGTTTCGAACGCCCCGATACCAACATTGCCACCCTCGTGCGCCCCTTCGACCCTCAGCTCGGTTTTGATGCGTTGTTCGACAACTCCAAGCCAAAGGTGACATTCGATGCCGATATGAATGCCCTCTATTTTTCTCGCTCCATCATCCCCTATGTTCGCAACTACCCCTGGCAGGAATGGCTCAACCACACCACCTATTATATGCACGTAGGAATGTACGCTTACCGAGCTGCGACTCTTGGCGAAATCACAAAGTTGCCACAATCGTCGCTTGAAATAGCCGAATCGCTCGAACAGTTGCGCTGGTTGCAAAATGGCTATAAAATCCGCGTAGGCATCACCGAAACACCGACCATCGGCATCGACACCCCCGAAGATCTCGAACGCGCACGTCAACTCGTTGCATCAATCGACAATCAATAATGGACACTCTCGACCGCACACAAGCTCCAGAAATCAAGCATTTCGATAAGCTATCCATACCGCAACCGCGACTTTCATCTCTCGACAATGGGCTGCCTCTCACCATCAGCGACCACGGCAGCGACGACGTCACTCGCCTATCGATTCTATGGCAAGGCGGCATTGCCGAAGCTCCCTACCCGGAATTGGCAGCTCTCACCTCTCTGACTATGAGAGAAGGCACCACATCCAAATCCGGCGCTGAGATAGCCGAAGCTATCGAATATAATGGCGCGTTACTCGCAATATCTCCATCGAGCCATTACACTCGACTCGACCTGCGAGTGACCAACTCTCGCCTTGAGCATGTACTCCCCACTATCATCGACATCTTCCGTCACCCCTCTTTCCCTGAGCATGAGCTTCGCACACTGAGCGAGACTCAAGCTTGCGCCATTGAGATTGAGCGTAAAAAGGTGAGCCACATCGCTTCCACCGAGTTGTCACGCTTATATATGGGCGAAGGGCATCCTTTGTCCATAGCTTATGAGCCCGAACGTTTTCGCGGCGTCACACGAGACGAAATTTTGCTCTATTGGAGCCGGACATTCGACGCTCCGCCGGCACATATCTATCTGGCCGGACACATCACACCCGAAGTTGAAGCCGCCATCAATCGCCACATCGGACAACTCTCGTTCGGCAACGCTCCTACACCTCTGCGCATCATCCCGTTTGCTCCCCAAAAGCAACAACAAACCATCATTACTCAACCTCAAGCCAAGCAATGTGCTGTGCAGTTCGCCATCCCTACCATCGGACGCGACCACCCCGACTACACATCGCTACGCCTTCTGGTGATGGCTATCGGAGGATATTTTGGCAGCCGCCTCATGCTCGTTTTGCGCGAAAAGCTTGGTTTGACCTATGGCGTACAAGCCCATCTGCTCGGCTATCGCGAAGGTAGCGTAATGACCATCGAGACCGAATGCGACAATCGCTACATAGGACAAATCATCACGAATACCAACCGAGAGATCGAGCGTATTCGCTTCGAAGATTTCACCGAAGAGGAGGTCGAACGTCTTCGATTCAATGCCATGTCGCAATTGGCATCAATGCTCGACACTCCATTCTCCATCTCCGACTACTATCGCAACCATCTGCTTGCCGGCACTCCGCTCGACTATTTCTATGCTCAGCAAGAGGCGGCTATGAATATCACTCCCGAGAGTTTAGCTCGCCTCGCTCGCTATATCCCACTATCCAAAATCTACACCGTTATAGTCGGTAGGCCAACCTAATTTCAATCCACCGACATGATTGATAAAAAAATTGTAATATAGACGTAGAAATTATTGAATAAAAGGATTTTTTTTACGAACTTTGCAATCAAATTTTCATTAATCAACCTCAATAGGTAAATTTCTAACTTAATAACATAATATTCAACGCAAATGAAGAAGAGTGCTTTGCAAAAAGCCCGTGCGGCTTACCAACCCAAATTGCCCATCGTACTTACAGGTGCGGTTAAGGCAGTAGAAGGTGCTCCCACACAATCGGTTGCCGATCAAGAAGCAATCCAAAATTTGTTCCCCAACACATACGGTCTTCCCGAACTTCGTTTCGAGAAGAACCCTACCCCCGAAAAGCAATCGCCCATCAACGTAGGCGTTATCCTTTCCGGAGGTCAGGCTCCCGGCGGACACAATGTGATTTCCGGTCTTTTTGATGGCGTTAAGAAGATACATCGCGACAGCCGTCTTTATGGCTTCCTCATGGGTCCCGGCGGTTTTGTTGATCACCAATATATGGAACTCACGGTCGACATCATCGACGAATATCGCAACACCGGCGGTTTCGACATCATCGGTTCGGGTCGTACCAAACTTGAGACCAAAGAACAATTCGACAAAGGCCTTGAAATCCTCAAAGAACTCAACATCAAAGCGCTCGTTATCATCGGTGGCGACGACTCTAACACCAACGCTGCTATCCTCGCCGAATACTACAAGGCTATCGGCGCCGGCGTTCAAGTGATCGGTTGCCCCAAGACTATCGACGGCGACCTCAAGAACGATTTGATCGAAACTTCTTTCGGTTTCGACACCGCTACCAAGGTCTACAGCGAAGTTATCGGTAACATCCAACGCGACTGTAACTCAGCTAAGAAATACTGGCACTTCATCAAATTGATGGGTCGCTCAGCAAGCCACATCGCTCTCGAATGTGCTCTTCAGACTCAGCCCAACGTCTGCATCGTATCTGAAGAAGTTGAAGCTAAGAACATGACTCTCAACGACGTCGTTGACTATATCGCTTCTGTTGTAGCGAAGCGCGCCGAAAATGGCAACAACTTCGGTACCGTGCTTATCCCCGAAGGTCTTATTGAGTTTATCCCCGCAATGAAGAAACTCATCGCCGAGCTCAACGACCTCCTCGCTCACAACGAAGGAATCGACAAAGCCAACCTCCGTCAATTCATCATCGAAAACCTCTCAGCCGAAAACTCAGCCATCTACTCAAGCCTTCCCGAAGGCGTGGCTCGTCAGCTCAGCCTTGACCGCGACCCCCACGGTAACGTGCAAGTTTCGCTCATCGAGACTGAAAAGCTCCTCGGCGAAATGGTGGCTAAGCGTCTTGCCGAGCTCAAAGCAGAAGGCAAATACGTTGGCAAATTCGCTACTCTCTGCCACTTCTTCGGCTACGAAGGTCGTTGCGCCGACCCGTCAAACTTTGATGCCGACTACTGCTACGCACTCGGGTTCAACGCAGCTTGCTTGATCAACTCAGGCGTTACAGGCTACATGTCATCGGTTCGCAACCTCACCAATCCTTCAGTGCAATGGATTGCCGGTGGTATACCCATCACCATGATGATGAATATGGAACGTCGTCACGGCGAAATGAAGCCCGTTATCCAAAAGGCACTCGTTCGTCTCGATGGTGCACCATTCCTCAAGTTCGCTTCTAAGCGCGACAAGTGGGCAGTTGAAACAAGCTACATGTACCCCGGTCCTATCCAATACTTCGGCCCGGCAGAAGTGTGCGACCAACCCTCACTCACACTCCAATACGAGCAAGGCGCGAAATAATTTGCACGTGAAAGCCGCCCTACGTTTGGTCGGCATCACCATAATTCCAAACGCTACAGCTTGCAAGCGCGGACCCCATCAGTCCGCGCTTTTTTCATACCCCTCCCGCCCCCCACAATGCCCCATCGGGGCATCGTCTGCGGTAACCGCGGGCTTCAGCCCGTGGATACCGAGTGCCTGTCACTCAGCGTGCCGCTAATGTACGCCGTCTACCCAGCATTTACGAGAGCCCGTTCGCCCTTTTAGCCCTATTGGCCTTTCTCTATGTCCGCCCCGCCGACCTACGATGCGAAGCAATCATTAACCCATAGCCGGCGGTAGCCGAACGCAGTGAGGTCACCGCCGGTCACAATTGCATCGAAAAATCAAATCTGAAAGATTTGTTACCATTAACGAATCCTTCCGGATTCGTCATCTACGCCTCTCCTCCGGGCATAGGCTCGCACAGCTCGCCAATACCCGGCTATTCAAAAAAACGATTGCTCCGCAATCCTCATCGTCCTCATCGGGCGGATATTGCAATCGTCCCTACAACTTCTGCCCTTCCGCGCCATCTGCAAGCCATCTTTCATCTTTTATCTTTCTCAATGTGACATAATGACATAATAACCATCTATTTTTTGTTGTAACTTTGCAGCAGAAAAGAAATTTGTAAACACATCTAACCTTTATTTTTATGGAAACAACAGTATTATTAGACCAAATTCTCTCATCTCATGCTTCATTCAATCCCTCTATCATTTCAGAAGCAATGCTCTTCGAGCTTAAGCACGCACTCGACCACGATGGTCGACAGGCTTCGCACGTCCATTCCCTCTACTCGCTTCGCGATAGAGACCTCGTGCGCTTTTGCGACGCCTCACATACCGCAGCAGCGCTAACAAAAACATTAAAGTTAGTTAAAGTTATTGCAGGAAGCAATTTTTATTGTACCTTTGTAAAAGTTTTTCATGGTATTAGATTTAAGGTAAAAGGATTATTTGTCGTGAGACAAGTAATTTTTTTTTGCTTTGAACTCAACTTTGTAGCAATGAATATTTTCCCAATAGAATATTATAGATTGTCGAATGGTTTGCGAGTAGTGTATCGCAGATGCGATTCGCGTGTGGACTATTGCGGCGTGACAGTCAATGTCGGGTCGCGCGATGAGACCGCAAACCGGTACGGACTTGCGCACTTTGTAGAGCATACTATTTTCAAGGGTACCGAACGGCGGAAAGCTTGGCACATCATCAATCGCATGGAGACTGTGGGTGGAGAGTTGAACGCCTTTACCACCAAGGAAGAAACGACTATCTACACGGTGGCGCCGGAGGGTAATGTGGAGCGCTCGTTGGAGTTATTGGGCGACCTGATAAGCAGTTCGCGATTTCCGAAAGCCGAGCTCGACAAAGAGCGCGAGGTGGTGATGGATGAAATCAACTCATACCTCGACACACCGAGCGAAGCCGTATTTGACGACTTCGACGACCGATTGTTTGCCGGATCAGAACTTGGACACAATATATTAGGAAGCGAAGAGGTATTGAGCGGTCTCGACTCAGATGACTGCCGAGGATGGCTTCACAATTATTATGTTCCTGAAAATATGGTTCTGTTTTATGCCGGCAGCTGCGATATGAAGCGAGTGATACGTTTAGCCGAACGCCACATGGGCAGATTGCACTATTCGATGCCGGCAAAAAGCCGACGAGCACCGGCAGTAGCAGAGCGATTTGACGAGTATCGCAGCATCGACTCTCATCAAGCTCACACGGTGATAGGTTGCAGAATACCGGGAATGTACGACGAAAACCGATGGGGAGTGGCACTGCTGACCAACATCTTGGGAGGTCCGGGAATGAACTCACTACTCAACGTGGCACTGCGCGAGCGCCGAGGCTTAGTCTACACGGTAGATGCCACAACAGCCCTATACACCGATTCGGGGGCATTCACTATATACTTCGGCTGTGATGGAGAGGATAGTAAGCGCTGTCGTCGGTTGGCGATGGAACAGATAGAGCGATTGGCCTCGGGGCGGATGAGCGACCGCGCCTTAGAGCGAGCCAAGCGACAGTATGTAGGTCAACTCACCGTGGCAGGCGAAAATCGAGAGCAAATGGCACTGTCGATGGGTAGAGCTACGCTATATCACGACCGCGTGATGATGCCCCATGAGGGAATCGAGCGAATTATGGCCGTGGATAGCGAAGCACTGCGCAAAGTAGCTGAGATGATAGCTCCGGAACGCTGCTCGGTATTGACATTAGGGCAATAATGGTTAAGAAATTGGACATTTTGACTCGTAATAGTGATGAATTGATAATATTTCGCTATCTTCGTAATAAATTTAGGAATATAATATGAAAATAGGACACATCGACTTGGGCGACAAGCCCGTGATGCTGGCACCGATGGAGGATGTCACCGACCACTCGTTCCGACTGATCTGCAAGGAGCAAGGAGCTGATATGGTGTACACCGAATTTGTGTCGGCCGATGCTCTTATACGCAATATAGCTGCGACTACACGCAAGCTGCACATCAACGCAGCCGAACGCCCTACGGCGATACAGATATACGGCCGAGAGGTGGAGCCGATGGTTGAGGCCGCACGGATCGTTGAAGCCGCCGGGCCTGACATACTCGACATCAATTTCGGCTGTCCGGTAAAGAAGGTGGCAGGCAAAGGCGCCGGCGCAGGAATGCTACGCGACATCCCGAAGATGCTTGAGATAACAAAAGCCGTGGTCGATGCCGTAAAGATACCCGTGACGGTTAAGACCCGACTTGGTTGGGACGCCAACTCGAAGGTGATAGTAGAGCTTGCCGAGCAACTCCAAGACTGCGGCATACAAGCGCTGACAGTGCACGGACGCACACGAGCACAAATGTACACAGGCGAAGCCGACTGGGAAATGATAGGCCGAGTGAAAGCCAATCCTCGACTACGAATACCACTGATAGGCAATGGCGACATCACGACGCCGGAGCAAGCAGCAGAGGCTTTCGCGCGATATGGCGTAGATGGTGTGATGGTTGGCAGAGCGTCAATCGGCGCGCCATGGATATTCCACGACATGAAGCAGATGATGAGCGAAGGACGCGTCGACGAGTTAGCTCTATCGGAGAAGTTCAGGCTATTGCGTCGACAGATCACCGAGAGCATTGCCAACATCGACGAACTGCGTGGCATATTGCACATCCGTCGACACCTGGCCGCATCCCCCCTATTTAAGGGCATCCCATTCTTCCGCGACACGCGCGTGGCGATGTTGCGCGCCAACACTTACGCCGAGCTCGACAGCATACTCTACCGAATAGAGCATGAAATAATACCCGAAGCCGAGGCAAACCTCAAGAGCAATATTAAGAAACCTATATAATCAAAATCAGAAGTATGAAAAAGTTAATTTTTGCAATAATGGCAATCGGAGTCGCACTGACCGGCTGCAAAACAGCGACACCTACACCGGAGGCTACCGACACAAAGCAAGTAGAAGTAGCCGGTTTCACGCATTTGATAGAAAGTTCAATCGCCAACATCGAAGTGGTATATCACACCGAGCCGACTACAATAGTGGTGTATGATGCACCGAAAGACTTAATTGACAAGATAGACGTCAATAGCACCAACGGAAACCTGAAAGTCTCAGACCATTGGGACGCTGAACCCCCCAAAAAACGACATTTTGAGGTACGCCTTACTATTTATACACCCAATAAACTGGAGAGTTGCGCACTAAATGGCGTAGGCGACATAACGCTAAACAAGGAAACAATGGCCGACGAGTTTTCGGCAAACCTGAATGGTGTGGGCAACATCAAAGCACACGATATTGATGTAAAGCGCATAAAAATCAGTATTGCCGGAGTGGGCGATGCCGAACTGCGCGGACGATGCGACAATGCCGACTTGTCAACCTCGGGAGTGGGCGACATCAAAGCTAAGGGACTGATAGCTCGCTCCGTAGCAGCTCAATCATCCGGTGTGGGCGACATCGAATGCCATACCACCGACAGCATCATAGCATCTTGCTATGGCATGGGTGATATAGAATATTACGGCAACCCGACATATACAAATATTGCCGGCAAAAACATTAAGAAGCATTAAAAAAATAAACCAACAGATATGAAACATATAATATTATCAATGACCCTGTTGATGGCATCATCTGCCGCAATAGCAGAGACAGCAACACGCTATGAACTCGATGTGAAAGAGTTCAGCGAACTGAAAGTGGTAGACGGAATCAATGTGAACTATGTGTGCAACGCCGACTCTGCCGGCAAGGCTGTGTTTACAACGACAGCCGATTTGGCTTCGGTGTTGATGTTCTCAAACAATGGCGAAAAATTGGAGATGCAGATAGCCACCGATGGCATCAACTACCGCAATCTGCCCACAGTGACAGTATATTCCAACTTCCTCACGCGTGTGGAAAATTGTGGAGACTCAACCGTGAAAGTGCTCAACGTAGAGCCTTGTCCTCGCTTCAAAGCTCGCTTGATAGGCAATGGCCGACTCGTAGTAAGAAATCTCAACCGAGTGCTTTATCTTGAAGCCGACATACGCACCGGCAATGGTACGCTCGTGATAGAAGGCTCTTGCGATGCGGCAAAATTCAATACAACCGGTTCGGGAGTGATACAAGCCGACGAGATGAAAGCCAACAATGTGAAATGTACGCTTGCAGGCACCGGCTCGATAGGTTGCTGGGTATCAGAGAAGCTCACCATCATAGGCGCCGGATCGGGCAAGGTGTACTATCGCGGAACGCCCAAAGAGATAAAAAATCATTCAATAGGAGTGAAGGCAGAGGCTATCTCAGAATAGTCGCCGAGAAGAGCCGATGGAAGAAGCGAGCTTGAAACTACGCACAGCGCGTACACTGAAATGGAATGTAATCGACCGAGTGTCGTCGCAGGTGCTGTATGCCGTGACCGGCATAGTGCTTGCGAACGTGCTGACTGAGGAGGATTTCGGCTTGGTGGGCGCAGTGTTGGTGTTTCAAGCATTTGCATCGCTCTTTGTCGACAGCGGATTCTCATCGGCGCTTATACAATGTAAGAACCCGACTCATAAGGACTACAGCACAGTGTTGTGGTTCAACATCGGCATGGCGACGCTACTATATGTAGCTTTGTATGTCGCAGCCCCGTTGATAGCCACATGGTTTCAGGGCGACGAGCGACTGATACCGCTATCGAGGGTAATGTTCCTGTCATTTATAATCAATGCGACGGCTATCGTTCAGACCAACAGGCTGATGAAGCAGATGGATGTGAAGATGATAGCCGTGGCCAACTGCATCGGACTATCGATAAGCGCGGTGGTGGGCATATATCTCGCCGTGGCGGGTTATGGCGCATGGGCTATAGTGTGGCAGACACTGACACTCAACGCCGTAAAATCGATAATCCTCTGGACTACGAGCCATTGGCGCCCAATGGCCGTGTTCTCGTGGGAGTCGCTACGACGATTTTTGAGCGTAGGAATGGGCGTAGCCACCACCTCACTGCTCAATACGATATTTCTCAACATCTACTCATTTCTGATTGGCAACCGCTTGGGACTTGTAAGACTCGGCTACTACACACAAGCCGACAAGTGGAGCAAGATGGGCATCACCTCACTTACGCAGATACTGACGTCGTCGTTCCTGCCGGCGCTGTCGCAAGCACAGGACGACCAAGAGCGGTTCAGGCGGATGATGCAGAAGATGAATCGCTTCACGGCCTACATATTATTTCCGGCAGTAGGATTACTGATTGTGATGGCCACTCCGATATTCCATCTGCTGTTTGGCGAGAAGTGGGATCCGTCGATTGTATTGTTTCAGATATTGCTGGCGCGAGGCGTGTTTATGGTGTTGACATCACTCTACAACAATTATATTCTCGCCTTGGGACGAGCTAAACTGTTGGTAAAATTGGAGGTGGTAAAAGATGTGGCTGCCCTTGTGGCGATAGGTGTCACCCTACCCTTCATGGCTACGACCGAAGGGGGCATAACTGCCGGAGTAGAGATATTACTGTGGGGACAACTCGGAGCATCGGCATTGACTTATGTCGTGACACTATTGACTACGGCACGAGTCACACAATCGCAGTGGTGGGGATTTGTGAGCGACTGCCTGCCATACGCAGCGATAACGATTGTAGCCACAATGCCGGCAGTGGCGCTGAGCGGAGTAATCGAGACTAATTGGGTATTGTTAGCGACTCAATGCGCCGTAGGAGCCGGACTATATTTCGCCATCAATCATGCTCTTGGCGGAAAAATACAACGCGATGCGATAGACTACATAGCCTACCGATTCAAAAATAAGAACAAAGCAAAATAATCAACAGAAGAATAGGCTTTAGCAATGCCCACATATATGGGAAATGCGTTAAATATCAATGCAAAAGGCAAAATTTATTGCAATAACAGACGTAAATCGCAATATATTAGCTACATTTGCATCACAGAAAAAGAATAGTCGTTCGATTCGTCGCGAGACGGGAGTTCGGCAGGCCGGCAGCTTTTCCCCCGCTGCCGGTTTTTTTATTCCAATATTTTCGGGCATAAAAAAATCCGAACCGGCAATGGCTCAGATGCAAAGCGTGAAGAGATAGTTGAAATCCGGGTATAAAAAAAATTACTTGTCTCACGACAAATAATCTTTTTACCTTAAATCTAATACCATGAAAAACTGATGCAAAGGTAAGTAACATTTTTGAAATATCAATAGAAAGACCGAAAAATATTTAGAATTTCACACAGTTTAACACATGATGCGTTTTATAGCTAAAAAATTTGCATTTTTGGGATGTGTTGTTTATTTTTGTGATAGTTGAACACCTTAAAGCACTAAAA
>CAZWWS010000061.1:0-13747 GCA_964637445.1 uncultured Muribaculum sp. | reverse complement strand
ATGGATGTGGCAATATTATTAAATACCGAAAATATAGTCGGGCATATTGCATTACTTGTTCAAAATGAGAATGATGAATGGAGATATTATTCCATAAATGGAGATGACAAATATATTAGCGGAGAACATCAAGGCGCAAAGACATCCGACGATATTGATGTTCCGATAGATGGAGATCCTCAATCATTCTTAGATAGTGATGGAGGTGGAAAAGAATACGATTACGAAAAAGCATTTGTAATACCAACTACATCAGAACAAGACCAAATAATTGCTGAAACATTCAAAAAAGAAAGCGAGAAAGATTATAACATTATCACCAACAATTGCGCAACGGCTGTCGCAAAAAGCTTAATTAGTGCTGGAATTGATATAAAAATATCATACCCTTTTATACCTACAGGTACTATAGGTGTTTCAATAAAAAATCGCGGAAATTCAATAATTCCAATTAATTTATATGGTGAAATTAAAAGTACACAATCTAACTTAGGATATGAAATTTATAAATATTGAAACAATAAAAAAGATATTCTATAAGCTATTATTTCCGACTCCAATTATAATAGCTTTGGTCGTATGGCTCATTATATTTTGCAGCACAAATCGCATAATGGTTAAATTATACCCATATCTAATCGGATTATTATTTTTGATAATATGTGAACGGATTATTATATTTAAAAGCCAAGCAACCTCACAAAATTTGATAAAAATCGAATCTTTTTGTCTTCTCGGATTCTTCTTGCTAAATTTCATATGTCCGAATTTGATTGAGCTATTTACTATACTATCTCCAATTATATTACTATTCTTGATTTTATACGCTGTATATGGAGATTAGAGCTGTGTATATACGAGAGAGCCGATGAATAGTAGACCGGGAAGAAATATAACAAAATTGTTACAATATTTTGTTATCATGGTTATAATCGCTAACTTTGTGACATCAACATTTTCTACTCAATATTTATTCACGAAATCATACTCTAAATCAAGTTCATAGTAAAAACAGCAAAATTCCGAATCAACGCATTAAAATAGTTGTTTTATAGATAATTGTGTATTTGAAGCAAAGGAGCATCCGCGAGGACGCTCCTTTGTTGCTTTTGATGGGTGGCAATGGAGCGTATTTGGAAAATAATTGCTACCTTAGTGGCGAATAAATTCAGTAGACTGATGGAGCGATTGATGCAATATGTGTGGCAACATCGGCTGTGGCAACCCTCGGAGATGCGTACGGTCGACGGACGCCGTGTGCAGGTGATCGATCCGGGTCTGCTCAATCGCGATGCGGGTCCCGACTTTTTCAATGCCAAGGTAAAAATCGACGGACGCTTATGGGTGGGAAACATTGAAATACATGTGCGCGCAAGCGACTGGCATCGCCACCACCACGACACTGACGAAGCCTACGACTCGGTGATACTCCATGTGGTCGACAAAGATGACATGGCCATCCGCCGGAGAAACGGCGAGGTAATACCACAGCTGAGGATGGCTTGCTCGCGAGAGTTTCACGAACAATATCATGCGCTTGTGGATAGCGCGGCGAGCGAATTGCCTTGCGCCAAGGAGATGGCTTCGATACCTCAAATCTATGTGACCGACTGGATAAGCAATCTCGCTCATCAACGGCTTTATAGCAAGGTCGATAGGATATACGATGTGCTCGGCAAGACTTCCGGCGACTGGGAGGAGACGTGCTATGTGACACTTGCTCGCAGCCTTGGATTTGGCATCAATGGCGAGTCGTTCGAGCGATTGGCAATGAGCCTTCCGCTCCGCTTCATGGGCAAACACAGCGATTCGCTGCTGTCGCTCGAAGCTCTGCTTTTCGGACAGTCGGGATTGCTGGACGACACCTCCGACGACAACGCTTATGTGCGCAGTCTGAAAGAAGAATACCGTTTTCTCGCCAACAAGTTTTCGCTCAGCCCATTGCAATCGCCGGGATGGAAGATGGCGCGTATGCGTCCAGCCAATTTTCCTCATCGCCGTATAGCCTTGTTGGCACAATTGGTTCATGGAGGATTCCGCTTGATGAGCCGTATAGTCGAAGCAAAGACCGAAGCCGACGCTCGCGAGCTGTTTGACCGCGAACTATCGGGATATTGGGCTTCGCACTATTCGTTCAACCCTATCAGCTCTCGCTCGGTGCGAGCGCTCAGCAACCAGTCGCTCAACATATTGCTTATCAATGCCGTAGTCCCATTGACCTATGCCTACGCATTGCAACGCAACGACACCGCACTATGCGAACGTGCCATCGCTCTGCTCCAACAACTACCGGCCGAGTCCAACTCGATAATCACATTGTTTGACCACGCCGGAATAAAATGCTCCGACGCTTTCATGTCGCAAGCGCTGATACAGCTTCGCAGAGAGTATTGCGAACCCCGTAAATGTATCTATTGCCGCGTCGGACACCGGATGCTCGCGCGCAACGCTAAGGGCAAATAATCATTTTTCGAGTCTTTTACCCCCCCCGTTAAAATATTTTATACTTCAAGAACTTTTATTAACGCAAAATGTGCGGAAATATACCTAACTTTACACCGAGAATAAAAAAGCATCGTACATGAACTCAATGCGCTTAGTATTGACTTTTGCTGTTCTTCTCCTCAGTTTAGCCTTACCGACTGCTGCTTGCGAAGTGGGAGTCGGAGCGTCGCGCGTATCTGAATACGTTCCCCAACTGAAAGGAAAGCGAGTGGCTCTGCTATCAAACCACACCGGAATGGTAGGCGACCGCCACACTCTCGATCTGATGATTGACAACGGATTAGATGTCACAACGATATTCTCACCCGAACATGGATTTAGAGGCACAGCCGATGCCGGCGAGCACGTAAAGTCGACGGTAGATACCAAGACCGGAATACCTATAGCCTCGCTCTACGACGGACGCAGCCGTATGCCCGCCAAGGAGGTAATGGAGCGATTTGACGTGATAGTCATCGACATCCAAGATGTAGGACTTCGCTTCTATACCTACTATATCACCATGCTCGACCTGATGAATGCCGCCATAGTCTACGACAAAGAGGTGATGATACTCGATCGCCCAAACCCCAACGGTATGACAGTAGACGGACCGATATTGGACATGGCCTACAAATCGGGCGTGGGACGACTGCCCATCCCGGTGATGCACGGCATGACACTCGGTGAGCTTGCCACCATGGCCAACGGCGAAGGATGGCTGCGCGAAAGCCGACAAGCGAAACTTATGGTGATACGCTGCATCGGATACACCCACTCCACTCGCTATCGCTTACCGATAGCACCATCGCCCAATCTGCCAACGATGCTGTCGGTCTACCTATATCCGTCGCTATGCTACTTCGAGGCTACCGATGTGAGCATCGGACGAGGCACAGAGATGCCGTTTGAAGTCTACGGACATCCACGATTTAAGAGTTGCGACTTCGCATTTACCCCTCAGAGCAAGCCCGGAGCGAAGAATCCGCCTCAGCTCGGCAAGCGATGCCACGGCGTAGACTTGCGCAACCTCAGCGAGGAGGAAGTGATAGCCGCCGGCATCAACTTGGAGTATCTCATCGATGCTTACAACCGCATCGGACGAGGCAACAAGAAGTTTTTGACTGCATTTTTTGAAAAGTTGATAGGAAGTGACAAAATACGTCCCATGATCGAGCGCGGTTGCACAGCCGAAGAAATCAAAGCCACATGGGCTGAAGATGTGGCAAAGTTCAAGCGTCAGCGTCGACCCTATCTGCTTTATAGCGAATAAGACTAACCAACATGGCACCTTGGATCATCATATTGACAATCGTAGGCTATTTCTTAGTGCTGTTTGGAGTATCCTACTACGCGTCGCGAGGGAGCGATAATGCCACCTTTTTCACCGGCAATCGTCGCACATCGTGGCCTATAGTAGCATTTGCCACCATCGGAGCCGCCATATCGGGAGTCACGTTCATCTCCGTACCCGGCATGGTCGCCGCCAAGGGCTATTCCTACATACAAATGTCAATAGGTTTTATCGTCGGCTACGCCGTGATAGCATATCTGCTCGTGCCACTTTTCTATAAGCGCAATCTTGTGTCGATCTACGGCTATCTGGGAGAGCGATTCGGCGCCTCAACCTATAGCGCCGGAGCATGGTTTTTCTTCATCTCGAAGATGCTTGGAGCCGCAGTGAGATTCTATGTTGTGTGTATCGTGCTCTACGAGCTTGTGTGTCGCCCGACAGGCATTCCGTTCTGGCTGAATGTTGCGGTGACGATAGCCATCGTGTGGTTCTACACCTTCCGTGGAGGCGTGAAATCGGTGATATGGACCGACTTGCTGAAAAGTTTCTGCCTCATCACATCGGTGGCGCTATGCATCGTCTTTATAGCCGAAAATCTCGGATTCTCTTTCTCATCGATGCTCACAACCATAAGCGAGCACCCATCATCGAGAGTGTTCTACTTCGACAACCCATCGGAGGGTACTTATTTCTGGAAACAATTTCTCGCCGGAATATTCATGGTGATAGCCATGACCGGCCTTGATCAAGATATGATGCAACGCAACCTTGCCTGCCGCGACTCAAAGCAATCACAAAAGAACATGATGGTGTCGTCGGTGATGCAATTTTTTGTCATCGTATTGTTTTTGATATTAGGCACATTGTTGCTGATATATATTGAGCGCGAACCAAGCTTGCAGATGCCCGATAAGTCAGACGAAATATTCGGCCTTGTAGCTTCGCATCCCACAATGCCGGTAATCGTAGGCATCCTGTTCATTTTAGGATTGGTATCGTCGGCATATTCGGCAGCAGGCTCGGCATTGACATCGCTGACCACATCGTTTACGGTCGACATCTTAAAAGGCAATCGCATGGACGACAAGCGCCTGAGCCGAGTGCGCAGTCGCGTCCATGTGGCTATGTCAATAGTGATGGGAATGGTAATCATTGCGTTCTACCTCATCAGCGAAGAAGACGCAATAAGCGCTGTCTACACCCTCGCATCCTACACCTACGGTCCCATTTTAGGGCTATTCCTGTTTGGCATAACAAACAGCAAGAAAGTGCGCGACCGCCTTGTGCCGGCAGTGTGCATACTCTCCCCCCTGCTCAGTTGGATAGTAAAAGAGTGGCTATTACGCCAATTCGACTATCAGATGAGTTTCGAGCTACTAATATTCAACGCAGCTCTGACCTATATAGGGTTGTGGCTGTTGGTTTCAAACAAAAATAACAACATTAATAACGATAAGTCTGAAAGTTAACCTATGTCAAAAGATTTATTCAGCCGATACATTTGGCTCATCGACACTATTAAGCGCTACGGCCGTATCACCCGTGAGAAACTCAACGACTTGTGGATCAAGTCGCCCTACTCCA
This sequence comes from uncultured Muribaculum sp., assembly GCA_964637445.1. GTDB lineage: Bacteria > Bacteroidota > Bacteroidia > Bacteroidales > Muribaculaceae > M3. Next base: position 8,385 of record CAZWWS010000061.1, on the reverse strand, counting down.
ACGGAGAACCCCTTCCGCGACGTACGTTCTACAACTATCGTCTTGCGATCGAAGAAATTTTCAAGATCAGCATCGAGTGTAACACCTCTACATTTGAATACTATATTCAAGACGAGGACGACCACAACGAGAGCGTGACCAACTGGCTCCTCAACTCGGCAGCCATGAGCGACATGCTCAGCGACTGCCGTGACATATCCAACAAAATATTCCTTGAGAATGTGCCATCGGCACGCGAATATCTGCCAGTGGTAATCGATGCTCTGAAACATTTCCATCCGATAGTGTTCACCTATCGTCCCTATTCGCGCATCAGCGCCACTCCGGGAGTTGAGGTAGAGCCTTATTTCTTGAAGATATTCAAGCAAAGATGGTATGTGACCGGTCGCAACGTGAAAGAAGATTGCATCAAGACCTATGCGCTCGACCGCATGAGCGATGTAGTGATCGAAGCTTCCGACTACGAAATACCCGAAACGTTTGATGCCGAAACCTATTTCCGCGACAGCTTCGGCATCATGTTCACTCAAGGCGAAGTAAAAAATGTGGCTATCAAAGCCGATGTTCGCCAAGCAAAATATCTTCGTGCATTGCCATTGCATCACTCGCAGCATGAGACTATTCACGACGAATATTCGGTGTTCTACTACAAGTTGCGTATCACCGACGACTTCGTGCAAGAGCTACTCAGCCATGGACCGTCAATCATCGTGCTCAATCCTCCGGAACTTAGAGCTATGATGATAACCAACTTGCAAGAAGCGCTCGCCAACTACGACAAAAATCCGGCACCGGTAGCAATGACTCAATCGTCGGTATTAAAATAAAAACTTAAACATAAAGGCATAGATATTCACCATTATAATTGTGTGTCTATGCCTTTATTTAATTCATATCGTTATGAAAAATCGCATATCCTTTATTGTAGCCATAGCAATGGCATTCTCATTAAGCGCCGCCGAGCCGGCAGGGTATTACTCATCGTGCGAGGGGAAGAACAAGCAATCGCTGCTCGAAGCCTTGGAAGATGTAATAGGACCTCACACCGATAGAGGCTACAATGCTCTGTGGGAAGTGTATAAGCAGTCGGACGTACGCGCCAACGGCAAGATATGGGATATGTATTCCACCAAGGAGTGGACCCCGGGGGCGGAGCAATGCGGCAATTATTCGTCGATAGGCGATTGCTACAATCGCGAGCACTCGATGCCTAAGAGTTGGTTTGGCAACATCTCTCCGATGAACAACGATGCTTTCCACATCTACCCCACCGATGGCAAGGTGAACAGTCAGCGGAGCAATTATCCCTATGGAGAGTGTGCCAACGGCACCACTCTGCCATCAAGCAATGGAGTGAAAGCTCTCGGACGATTGGGCAACTCCACATTTTCGGGATATTCGGGCACAGTGTTTGAGCCTGATGATGAATACAAAGGCGACTTCGCCCGCTCCTATTTCTATATGGCTGCTTGCTACAACAGTCAGATAGAGGATTGGGACAGCCCGATGCTTGCCGGCAACAGCTATCCCGCCTACACCACGTGGGCGGTAAATCTTCTGCTCAAATGGCATCGCCAAGACCCGGTGAGCCAAAAGGAGTTGGATCGCAACGAAGTGATCTATGAATATCAAGACAACCGCAACCCGTTTATCGATCATCCCGAAATGGTCGAATACATTTGGGGCGACAAGAAGAACGAATCGTGGAGTCTCAATGTAGCAAGCCTGCCGACCATCAACACGCCTGTCGACGGCTCTGCAATCGACATGGGCATCACTGCCATCAACATTGCCCGCACTACGACCGTCACCATCAAGGGACAAAACCTCTCCGATGATGTGGCGATAGCAATCTCAGGCGTCGGATTTTCGGTCAGCACATCGAGTGTCAACGCTTCAGAAGCTAACACCGAAGAAGGTGTCAATGTTACAATCTCATTCCTATCATCGACAGCCACAAACGCCGCAGGAGAGCTTACCATCAGTTCGGGTAACGCAGTGAGCAAAGTAGCTCTGAGTGCATCAGCCGTCGACGGACTCCCGGCACAGCCTGCCACCGACATCACCGAGACATCTTTCGTAGCTCACTGGATCGATATCGACAAGACCGATGGAGCGCGCTACACCATCAGCGTATATCAAAACAGCTCGCTCATCAGCGATGAATACCCCATGACCGTATTAGCTTCCGACGAGCAAATAACGATAAGCGACCTTGAGCCTGCCACGACCTACAGCTACACCATCTCGTCGTCGACACTGACATCCAACGAGATAAGCGTCACCACAGCCACCCCAATACCCTCCATTCAGCTATATAGCGAGGAAGATTTGACAATCTCTACCGAGCCGGAGCAAGCATCGGCCGCCATAGAGATAATGATGTGGGCTGAGAATATCACCGCCGACATCTTGATAGCCGTAGCCGAGCCGTTTGCCGTAAGCGCCGACCTGTCGACATGGAGCAATACTCTCACACTACCATCCGAAGTCGACCGCTTCTATCTCCGATTGCAACCCTCAGCAGCCGGAAGCTACACCGCTCACCTCTCAGCCTCGGCAGGCGATTGCGAAGCCGAAGGACTTGATGTGACAGCCACGGTTGCAGCTCCCATAAATTTCCTCGAAGATTTTGAAGCCGATGCCACCGGAATGGACAGCTACAGTCCATCCGACAATTATGTAGGCACAGCTGCCACATGGCACTTCTCCAACGCCGGAATATGGAGCAGCGACAACAGCATCGACGAGCAATCGGTACGCTTCGGCAAAAAATCGAACAGCTACATCGAGATGGTTGAAGATGTGACCACCGGTATCGGCACAATCTCTTTTTATGCAAAAAAATGGGGTAACGACGTCGAAGCTACGCTCAATATCCAAGTCTCGCGCGACCAAGGAGCGACTTGGACTACCATAGCAACAGTGACCGTGGCTGATGGGACACAATATGTGGAATTTTCAGCGACCGCCAACATTACAGGACGTGCCCGACTACGCATTGAGCAATCGGCAGGCGAGCGTCTGAATGTCGACAACATCGCCATTTCGCCTTACACGTCAAGCATAGAGCAAACAGTGATAGCCGACTGGACTGCGTATAGCCTCAACGGTTCGCTCGTCATAGAAAACGCCTCCGGACGTGCCGTAGCCGTCTACTCCATTGACGGAACAACGCTCTACAACGACACTCCGGTCACCGACAAAGTCACTCTACCACTCCCCACTGGGCTCTACATCGTCACTGCCAACGACTCCTCACGCCGCGTATTAGTCAGATAACCCCATTGAATTTTGAAAACTTTATTTTGCGGATTCGAGGCAATGATGTAACTTTGTTGAAGCGATGATACAGCGCGAACGTATCTCGCGTTCATCAATCTCTGACTACAATGAAACAATATCTCGACCTACTCCGTCATGTAAAAGAGACCGGCGTCGACAAGAGCGACCGCACCGGCACCGGCACTCGTAGCGTTTTCGGCTATCAAATGCGATTTGACCTATCGCAAGGTTTCCCGATGGTGACCACCAAGAAGCTACACCTCAAGTCGATAATCCATGAGTTGCTATGGTTTCTCAAAGGCGACACCAACGTGCATTATCTACAGGAAAACGGAGTGAGAATATGGAACGAGTGGGCCGACGAAGATGGCAACCTCGGTCACATCTACGGCTATCAATGGCGCTCGTGGCCCGACTATGAAGGAGGACATATCGACCAGATATCGGAAGTGATCGACACCATACGCAACAATCCCGACTCGCGTCGCATCATAGTGAGCGCATGGAATGTGGGCGACATCAAAAACATGAACCTTCCCCCATGCCACGCGTTTTTCCAGTTTTATGTAGCCAACGGACGTCTTAGCTTGCAACTATATCAGCGCAGTGCCGACCTATTTCTCGGTGTGCCGTTCAACATAGCATCCTATGCCCTACTGCAGCAAATGGTGGCACAAGTGACCGGTCTTGAGGCAGGCGACTTCATTCACACCCTCGGCGATGCCCACATCTACAACAATCTGATGGAGCAAGTCGAACTGCAACTCACCCGCGAGCCTCGCCCATTGCCCCGCATGGTGATCAATCCCGACGTCAAAAACATCTTTGACTTCACCTACGATGACTTCCATCTCGAAGGCTACGACCCACATCCGGCAATTAAAGGCATAGTATCGGTATGACGCGCATCTCTATCATCGTAGCTGTGACTCACGATGGAGCCATAGGTCGCCAAGGCGATTTGCTGTTCCACATCTCCGACGACTTGCGAAGATTTAAGGCCATCACCATGGGACATCCCATCATCATGGGACGCAAGACATTTGAGTCCTTCCCCAAGGGAGCACTTCCGGGACGACGCAACATCGTCATCACCCGGCAAGCCGACTACACAGCGCCAAACATCGAAGTAGCCGACAGCCTCGACCAAGCCATCGACATGGCAAGCGATGCCGAAGAAGCATTTGTGATCGGAGGAGGCGAAATCTATCGTCAAGCCATCGACTGCGCATCGCGACTATATCTGACCGAAATCGACGCCCAAGTAGCCGATGCCGACACCTTTTTCCCCGCCATCCCCACCGACTTCCATCTCGACGAAGAAAACCCATGGCTCAACGACCCACGTAGCGGCGTCGCCTACCGCTTCGTCACCCTTTCGCGATAATTCCGGAGGAAAATTGCGCATAATTCACAAGAAATGACTAATTTTGCAACAATTTGATAAATTGCATATAATATGAACGTACTTGAACTTAGCGAACAAGAAATAGTGCGTCGCAATAGTCTCGAAGAAATGCGCAAGTTGGGCATTGACCCATATCCCGCAGCCGAGTACAAGGTCGACGCTTACACCGACGAAATCAAAGCCTCTTTCCAAGACGACGCGCCTCTGCGCCAAGTAGCCGTGGCCGGTCGCGTCATGAGCCGCCGCATCATGGGCAAAGCATCGTTCATGGAATTGCAAGATGCTCGCGGACGCATACAAGTGTATATCAGTCGCGATGAGCTATGTCCCGACGAAAACAAAGATTTATATAATGTGGTGTTCAAGAAGTTGCTCGACATTGGCGACTTCGTAGGCATCACCGGTCATGTGTTCCGTACTCAGACAGGCGAAATCTCTGTGCATGCAGCCACGCTCACAGTGTTGAGCAAGTCACTCCGCCCGCTTCCAATCGTAAAGGTGAAAGATGGTGTGACCTACGACGCATTCGACGATCCTGAGCTTCGCTATCGTCGTCGCTATGTTGACTTGGTAGTGAACGATGGTGTTAAAGATATATTCATCAAGCGCACCAAGGTGTTCAACTCTATGCGCCAATATTTCAACAACCATGGCTACATGGAAGTGGAAACGCCCATCCTTCAGTCGATACCCGGCGGAGCATCAGCTCGTCCGTTTATCACCCACCACAACGCGCTCGACATCCCCTTGTATCTCCGCATCGCTGACGAACTTTATCTGAAGCGCTTGATTGTAGGCGGATTTGAAGGCGTGTATGAATTCTCAAAGAATTTCCGCAACGAGGGTATGGACCGCACCCACAATCCGGAGTTTACATGTATGGAAATCTATGTTTCCTACAAAGACTATAACTGGATGATGGCTTTCACCGAGAAGATGCTCGAAAAGATATGTCTCGACGTGAACGGCACCACCGAGGTGAAAGTAGGCGACAATATTATCTCGTTTAAGGCGCCATATAAGCGCGTGACAATGATCGACGCCATCAAGGAGCACACCGGTATCGACATCACCGGCATGAACGACGAGCAGTTGCGCGACGTGTGCCGTCAGCTCGACATCGAAGTAGACGAAACGATGGGCAAAGGAAAACTTATCGACGAAATTTTCGGCGAGAAGTGTGAAGGCAAGTACATCCAACCCACATTTATCATCGACTATCCCATCGAGATGTCGCCACTGACAAAGCGCCACCGCAACAATCCCGAACTCACCGAGCGATTCGAGCTTATGGTCAACGGCAAAGAGCTTGCCAACGCTTACTCCGAGCTCAACGACCCGATCGACCAATACGAACGTTTCGTAGAGCAAATGAAGCTTGGCGAAAAGGGCGACGATGAGGCAATGATCATAGACAAAGACTTTATCCGCGCTCTCGAATATGGTATGCCCCCCACATCAGGTATGGGTATCGGCATGGATCGCTTGACAATGCTAATGACCGGACAGACTACCATACAAGAAGTGCTTCTCTTCCCGCAGATGCGTCCCGAAAAAGTAGCTCGCCGCGACAAAGAAGAAGCCTACACAGCCATCGGTGTTCCCGCCGAATGGGTAGCTCCCCTTCAAAAAGCAGGCGTACTCACTATCGAAGCTCTCGCCGGCGCCACAGCAGGCAAGCTCCACCAAGAGCTATGCGGCATCAACAAGAAATATAAACTCGAACTCAAAAATCCAACAATCGACGACGTAAACGCTTGGATCGAAAACGCCAAGTAGCATTTAACGCCTCGACACCTATTATTCACAGTATGAATTTCCCCGGCAAAATAGCAGTGATGGGCGGTGGCAGTTGGGCCACCGCACTCGCTAAGCTATTGCTCAGAAATTGCGACAGCATCATCTGGTATATGCGTCGCGACGACCGCATCGAAGATTTCAAGCGACTACGCCACAATCCCACATATCTGAGCGACGTAGAGTTTGACATCGACCGCATAGAGTTTACCTCCGACATCAATCGCGCATGCGCCATGGCCGACACCTTGCTGCTCGCCACGCCGTCACCCTACTTCAAAAGCCACATGGCTAAAATCACGACTGGTTTGAGCGACAAATATGTGGTTTCGGCCGTAAAAGGCATAGTGCCCGATGAGAACGAGATCATCTCCGACTATATGATCGGACACTACGACATAGCCCCCGACAGAATGCTCGTCATCGGCGGTCCGTGCCACGCCGAAGAAGTGGCACTCGATCGCCTGTCGTGCCTCACGATAGGATGTCCTAACAGAGCTCACGCCGAAGCGTTTGCTCAACGATTGGCATCGAAGTCGATGCAGACAGTGACGTCGACCGACATCGACGGCATCGAATATGGAGCCGTATTGAAAAACGTGTATGCCATCGCCGCCGGCATGGTTCACGGGCTGAAAAACGGCGACAATTTCTTGGCGATGCTCGTGTCGAACGCACTTCGCGAGATGGAGCGATTCCTTCAAGCCGTAGCTCCGTGTCATCGTCGCATATGCGACTCCGTGTATTTAGGCGATCTTCTGGTAACCTGCTACTCTCGTTTCAGCCGCAACCACAATTTCGGCTCGATGATAGGACGCGGCTACTCGGTGAAAGCCGCCATGATGGAGATGGAGCAGACTGCCGAAGGATATTACGGCACCAAGTGCATCACAGAAATCAATTCGGTATATCGTGTACCGATGCCCATACTCGACGGAGTATATAATATATTGTACAACAAAGCCTCAGCCGCCAAGGAGATAGCCCGAATGGCCGAAGCATTTGTCTGAAACTGACTAATATTAATACAATTTCTATAGAAATAAAAAGATGAAAACGATTCAAGTAAACATCAAAAACGTGCTCGGCACCATATCAGAAGCCGACATCAACGCCCTCGACGCTGCTGCAGCCGACGGGCTTCAAAAACTTCACAACGGCACAGGCGCCGGCAACGACTTCCTCGGCTGGCTTGACCTCCCCACTCGCACCTCTGCCGAAGAACTCAACGACATCATCAAGACTGCCGAAGAACTCCGCTCTGCTTGCGACTATGTAGTAGCCATAGGTATCGGCGGTAGCTACCTCGGAGCTAAGGCTGTGATCGAAGCACTCGGCAATGCGTTCGACGCTTACACCACCGGCAACGGCCCGAAAGTGCTTTTTGCCGGTCAAAACATCGGTGAAGACTATCTCTACGAACTTCAACAATTCCTCAACGATAAAAAATTTGGTATCATCGTAATCTCTAAGTCGGGTACCACTACCGAACCGGCTATCGCTTTCCGTCTGCTCAAAGAGCAACTCGAAAAGCAAATCGGCAAGGATGAGGCTTCGAAGCGCATCGTAGCCATCACAGACGCAAAGCGAGGCGCACTCCGTCAGCTCGCGACCGAAGAAGGCTACAAGACTTTCGTGATCGAAGATAGCGTTGGCGGTCGCTTCTCAGTGCTCAGCCCCGTAGGTCTTCTCCCCATCGCCGTGGCAGGCTACGACATCAAAGCCCTCATGCAAGGCGCAATCGATATGCAAAATGCCACTGCAGAACACTCTGCCGACAACCTCGCCGAAGTATATGCAAAAACTCGCAACGCACTCTACAACGCCGGCAAGAAGATCGAAATCCTCGTAAACTACAACCCAAAACTCCACTACTTCGGAGAATGGTGGAAACA
>CAZWWS010000060.1:0-14078 GCA_964637445.1 uncultured Muribaculum sp. | reverse complement strand
AATTCACATTCTCTCCAACATAAAAAAGAGGATGCCTCGTTTTGAGACACCCTCACCGGCTATGGGTTAATGATTGCTTCGCAATCGGGCTGTAGCGGTGTTTTTGGGGGCAGAAGAACATAAAGACATAAGGCCGGCGCGGTGGGGGTTGGGGGACTATTGTGAACTATTTAGGAGGGGTGGGTGTTGATGGTGTAGAGGAATTTTTGTACTTTTGCGGAATATTATTAAACTAAATGTATAATTTTATGAAGAAAATGATACGTAGATTTGTTGTTGTAGTGGCTTTTGTGGCTGCTTTTGCGGTATCGGCTTCGGCACAGTTTTCGTTTGGCTTGAAAGCGGGTGTTGCTGTCAGTGACTTGAAATTTAGTGAGGATGTGCTCGACGCAAATAATCGTGCCGGCTTTACAGGTGGTGTGATGGCTGAGTTTATGATTCCGATGACCAATATTGGATTGGATGCCTCGTTGATGTATGTTCGCCGCAATAATGAGTTTGTAGCGGGTGATGACTCTGAAAATGTGCATCGCGACTATTTCGAAGTGCCTATCAATCTGAAGTGGAAAATCGGTTTGCCGGTAGTAGGCTCGATTGTGTCGCCCTACGTGTTTACCGGTCCGAGTTTTGCGTTCTTGACTTCAAAGAAGGACATTGAAGAGGCTTATAAAAATAAGTCGGTGGATGTGTCGTGGAATGTCGGTTTTGGTGTTCAGTTGGTGAAGAAACTCCAAATTGGAGCAAGCTATGGCTTCGGTATCACTAAGGCGGTGGAACTCGCTACTGATGTAGAGGGTGTAAAAATCGATGGTAAGAATCGCTATTGGACTATCACTGCTGCGTATTTGTTCTAATCGAATCTCTTTTTTCATTATATAATAATGGCGCTGCTCCCACTCGGGGGTGGCGCCAACCTTTTAAGAGGAAAGAGCAAAGATGGCTCACAGAATGCACAGAATGGCACAGAAGTTTTTTGGGACATAAGAACATAAAGACATACAGCTGACGCGGTGGTTAGCCGCAGACGAAGCCCCAAGGGGCTTAGGCTGCATGGTGTCGTGGTCGAGGGGGTGGGTTATAGGTTGAGGAGGGAGAGGGCTTGGCTGCGGGCGACGAGGTCGTGGATGAGGGGGAGTGATGAGGTGGGTGAGATGGGTTGGTCGGCTACGGAGATGGAGGTGGTGTCGATGGTGACGAATGATGAGATCTCTCGTAGTGTTTGGTAGACGGGCGAGAGGAGTGGATTGTCGGGAGTGAGTCGACCGACGGTATAATAATAATGGTAGAGCATCGAGCCGATGTAGCGAGTGATGGTCTGAATGTGTAGAGTGGCTTGAGGATGCTGAGTGGGGGTAGCCGATGACAGGATGCGCGCGAGGTTGTGCCATGTGGCGAGATATAGTTGCATCATGGCGTGGTTGAATTGCGGAGTGTCGCCGGCTGTTGATTCGATATTGACGATATTAGTGATGGCTCCGAGAGTAATGCCGTAGGCATCGGAGGGATTGCCCACGGCATTGAGAGTGTCGGAGTAGGCATTGGCAACGGCAGCAAGAGTGAACGCTGCATCGGGCGCCGATGAGGCGGAGGCAAGTGCTTTGTTCCACAAGGAGTAGGCTTCGATGAGAAGATTTTCGCCCATGAGGACAGCGCTCTCGACTTCGGAGTTTTGAATGTCGGAGTAGATTTGCTCGATGGCTTGGTTGATGGAGCGAGCGGTCGTTGCTATGTCGGATGTCATAATTTATTCAATGAATTTCACTTTAGATGCGTCGCGCGGACGAGCTTCGGGCTTTTCGGCGGGATAGCCAACGCCGATGATGTAGAGAAGTTGATAATCTGCCGGAATGTTGAGCTTAGAGAGGTATTGGCAGGCTTCGGTGTTCTCTTTGAGGAAGTTGACCGGACCGCCGAGGCAGCAAGTGCCGAGTCCTAAGGCTTGAGCGGCGAGCATCATGTTTTCGCCAAGGAGTCCGGCTTCAAGCTGTCCGGTGCCGTTGAGCGGCGAAGCGATGCAGATGAGAGCCGTTGCGTTGCGATACATATTTTTGAAAGTAGAGTCGGCGGCAACGCGCTCGGCGTTTTCGCGACGATAGATTTCAGTAGTGCCATTGATGAAAGCCGAGTCGGTGACAACGCGCACAATCCACGGTTGCGAGTTCATGCCACTTGGAGCATTGATGCCACATTCGACGATTTTGTCGAGCTTTTCGCGTTCGACCGGTTGGTCGGTGTATTGGCGTATAGAGCGACGAGCCATGATATTGTCGATGACGATAGCGGCAGTGTCGATTTGAGTAGCGGCAGCATTGTCGGCCGGACAATTGCCGGAGCATGAGGTGATGGAGAGCAGGGCTAAAGAGCCTGCGAGGATAGAAGTCAGTTTCATGTGATATTATGTTTGTTAGAAATCGGACTACAAAAATACATAAATTTGGGAGAAATTCTAAGAAGCACCCTAAAAATCGCTCTTAAATAATCTCGAAATAAATTTAAACAACTTCTAAAAAAAACAGGTAATGGCAAGTATAATGGTGAAATTCAGAGAGTCGTCAGTGGCAGAAAAGGCGGGTGTGCTATATTATCAGGTGATAGTAGATCGAATGGTAAGGCAGTTGCGAAGCGACTATCGTATATATGCTCACGAGTGGGATGAAACGACTGATAGTATAGTAGTGGCTACCGCAGGCGATAGAGAGGCTTATTTGCGCAATGTGGCGGAACTTGTGGAACTGGATATGATGCGGTGGCATGATATATTCGAGTGGTGGGAAAGCAAGGGGAGACGCTATGGAGCGGCAGATGTGGTGGCAATGTTTGTGGAGCGGATGCGAGGAGTGTCATTGCGCTTGTTTGTGAGAGATGTAGCGAGAGAATTGCGACAAATAGGCAAATATCGGACGGCAGAGGTCTATGAAGCCACGTTGCGAAGTGTGATGCGCTTCAATAGCGGAAGGACAATGTTTCTTGAGGATATAGATGCTGAGTGGGTGGAGCGGTATGAGATATGGATGCTCGACCAAGGACTGCGGAAAAACAGCAGTTCGTTCTATATGCGAGCGCTTAGAGCAGTGTATAACAGAGCTGTAGAGCAGGGAGTGGTAGAGCAACGGCGACCATTCAAGCGAGTGTATACTGGAATAGATCGCACGGTGAAACGTGCTGTGGATCTGCTGACACTCAGGAAAATCAGACGGCTTGATCTATCGAAAGACAGCTCGATGGAATTGGCACGTGATATGTTATTGTTTTCGTTTTACACGCGAGGAATGTCGCCGATAGATATGGCATATCTGCGGAAGAGCGATTTGAAAGACGGAATGCTGACATATTGCAGGCAAAAAACCGGGCAGCGACTCAGTGTGAGGTGGGAACGATGTATGGCAGAAATTGTAGAACGATGGGAGGCAGAGAGCCATGGCGAATATATGTTGCCAATACTGAAACGGAGTGATAATCATCGGAATGAATATCGTAGTAAGATGTGCAAAATAAATCGCTTGCTGAAAGAGATTGGTCGCCTTGTGGGGATGGAAAAGCCGCTGACGATGTATGTGGCTCGCCATTCGTGGGCGAGTGTGGCACGGAGTATCGAGGTGCCGCTTGCGGTGATAAGCGAGGGGATGGGGCATGACTCGGAATCGACGACGCTGATATATCTGGCATCGTTGGATCGCACAGCAGTGGACAGGGCGAATGAGCAGATATTGAGAAGATGTAAGTGAGAATAAAATAAAAAGAAAAGGGAAATTAATTTTGAGAGGGATTTGCTTTTGAGCGAGGGTTTGCTTACCTTTGCAGTGTAGATATGAAAATCTTACCGCGACATATTGACCGAAAGGAGCAGAGACGTATGCGATGCGCCGCTGAGAAGATGTGTCGGTGTGGGAAATAGTGAGCCTCTGCGCAATAAGGATTGCGGGTGGCTTTTTTTGTATCATAGGAAAGAAAAAAATTTATAAACATAGCATCAATGAATAGCAACAGTCTTGTATCCATCTCTGATATCTCGAAAGAGGAGATATTGCATTTGCTTGAGGTGGCACGATATTTTGAAGAGAATCCGAATCATAAGATTCTTGATGGGCGTGTGGTGGCAACGCTCTTTTTCGAGCCGTCGACACGCACACGCTTGAGTTTTGAGACAGCGGTGAACCGACTTGGCGGCAGAGTGATAGGCTTCTCGGATGCGAGCACTACGAGTTCGTCGAAAGGCGAGACGCTGAAGGATACGATAAAGATGGTGAGCAACTATGTAGATTTGATCATCATGCGTCACTATCTTGAGGGGGCGGCTCGCTATGCCACAGAGGTGACCGAGGTGCCGGTGGTTAATGCCGGCGATGGCGCCAACCAGCATCCATCGCAGACGATGCTCGACCTATATTCAATCTACAAGACACAAGGGCGATTGGAGAATCTGACCATAACGATGGTGGGCGACTTGAAATATGGTCGTACGGTACATTCGCTGTTGATGGCTATGAAGTATTTCAATCCGACGTTTAACTTCGTGGCGTGTGAAGAGCTGCGAATGCCTCAGGAGTATAAGGAGTTTTGCGCACAAAATGGTATCTGCTATAAGGAACATACTGATTTCTCTCCGGAGGTGATCAATGAGTCGGATATAATCTATATGACACGAGTGCAGCGCGAGCGTTTCACCGACATCATGGAGTATGAACGAGTGAAAGATCTCTACACGCTACGCAATGCGATGCTCGATGAGTCGAAGGAAAATCTACGCATTCTACACCCGCTACCTCGCGTGAACGAGATAAATCAAGATGTGGATGAAAATCCGAAAGCATACTATTTTCAACAGGCACGCAACGGGCTGTATGCTCGTCAGGCAATCATCTGCCGTGCGCTTGGAATCGATATATTAAAGGAGGCTAAGTGATGACATCAAAGAAAGAACTTGCGGTAGCTGCGCTACAGAATGGTACGGTTATCGATCATATTCCATCGTCGGCGTTGTTTAAGGCGGTGAAGATATTGGGTATCGAATCGCTCGATACTCACGTGACAATCGGAAATAATCTGGGCAGCAGCAAGCTTGGGACAAAGGGCATCATCAAGGTCGCAGATGTGGAGTTTCCGGAATCGACGCTCAATCGCATAGCCTTGATAGCACCAACGGCAAAGGTGAATATCATACGAGACTTTGAGGTGGTGGAGAAGCGCCAAGTGGAGCTACCCGACACAATCGTTGGAATAGTGAAATGTGGCAATCCGAAGTGTATAACCAACAATGAGCCGATGAAAACTCGCTTTGAGGTGGTGGAACGCAATCCGGTGACGATACGTTGCCACTATTGCGGTCATGCCGTGACAAGCGATAAGGCTCAAATAGATTGATAGAAGCGATGAAACAGAGTTGGAAACCGGGTACGATGATATATCCGCTGCCGGCGGTGTTGGTGAGCTGCGGAGCCTCGGAAGAGGAGTATAATATGCTCACCGTGGCATGGACCGGGACGATATGCAGCAATCCTCCGATGTGCTATATCTCGGTGCGTCCCGAGCGTCACAGCTACGACATTATAAAGCGGAATATGGAGTTTACCATCAATCTCACCACAGCCGACATGGCACGTGCGACCGACTGGGCAGGAGTGCGCTCCGGCGCCGACTATGACAAGTGGGCAGAGACCGGTCTGACGGCAAAGAAAGGAGAGAAGGTGAGTGCTCCGTATATCGAAGAATCGCCTCTGAGTATAGAGTGCCGAGTAAAGGAGATAATAAGTCTTGGCAGCCATGACATGTTTATCGCCGAGGTGGTGAATGTGTTGGCCGATGAGAAATATTTCGACCTTGAAACCGGCGCGTTTGACTTGGCTGCGTCGGGCTTGATATCGTATATCCACGGAGGCTACTTTGCGGGAGGCGAGAAGATAGGTCAGTTTGGCTGGACGGTAAAGAAAAAGAAATAAAAGGAAATAAACACAATCGTAACATAAATATTAGACAAAAAAATGGAAAGAGACAACAAGATTTTTGACATCATCGAGCGTGAACATCAGCGTCAGAAGCATGGCATTGAACTTATCGCCTCTGAGAACTTCGTGAGTGATCAAGTGATGCAAGCGATGGGCTCATGCTTGACAAACAAGTATGCCGAAGGTTATCCCGGACATCGCTACTATGGAGGTTGTCAAGTGGTGGACGAGGCAGAACAACTTGCCATCGATCGCTTGAAAGAGATATTCGGAGCCGAATATGCCAATGTGCAGCCCCACTCAGGCGCACAAGCCAACATGGCAGTGTTTATGGCTTGCATGAATCCGGGCGACAAGTTCCTCGGTCTTAATCTTGCACATGGCGGCCATCTATCGCATGGCAGCCCTGTGAATTTCTCAGGTCTTATGTTCCAAGCGTTGGAATATAATGTGAAAGAGGATACCGGCTTGGTCGACTATGACCAGATGGAAGAGGTGGCACGTCGCGAACGTCCGAAATTGATCGTGGGTGGTGCGAGTGCATACTCACGCGAGTGGGACTATGCTCGTATGCGTCGTCTTGCCGATGAGATAGGTGCTCTATTGATGATCGATATGGCACACCCGGCAGGTCTTATCGCAGCCGGCTTGCTCGAAAATCCCGTGAAATATGCTCACATCGTGACTTCAACTACTCACAAGACCCTCCGTGGTCCGCGTGGAGGTATCATTCTTCTCGGAAAGGACTTTGAGAATCCTTGGGGCAAGAAGACGCCGAAGGGCGAGGTGCGCATGATGTCGTCGTTGTTGAACTCGGCAGTGTTCCCCGGTGTGCAAGGTGGTCCGTTGGAACACGTTATTGCCGCTAAGGCAGTGGCATTCGGCGAGGCATTGCAACCGTCGTATGTAGACTATCAGAAGCAAGTGAAGAAGAATGCCGCAGTGATGGCACAAGCGCTTATCGATAAGGGCTACAAGATAATCTCAGGCGGAACAGACAATCACTGTATGCTCGTAGACCTCCGCACTAAGTTCCCCGAACTGACCGGAAAGGTGGCAGAAAAGGTGCTTGTAGAAGCCGACATCACCGCCAACAAGAATATGGTGCCGTTTGACTCGCGCAGCCCGTTCTTGACTTCGGGTATTCGTCTTGGAACTGCAGCAATCACTACTCGTGGTGCTAAGGAAGACCTCATGGGCGAAATTGTTGAGATGATCGATGCCGTGCTTTCAAATCCTGAAGATGGCAAAATTATCGCATCTGTTCGCGAGAAGGTGAACAAGATCATGGAAGGTTATCCGATGTTTGCGTATTAATACGTAGCAACGAATACACATATAAACGGCATGACTCATTGCGGGTTATGCCGTTTTTGTGTCTTTTTTTTCGAGAAGTTTGGAATAATCGGGGATAGATGGTAAATTTGCAGAATGAAGGTACTGTATAGAATATATCAGGTGGTAGTGATGATCCCGGTGTTGGTGGTCGCTACGTTGTTGACGGCAACGGCTGTCGCAGTGGGAAGTATATTGGGCTTTCATCGCTCATGGGGTTACTATCCGGCTCATTGGTGGGCGCGATTGTTCTGCGTGATGTCGTTTGTGAAAGTGACGGTGAGCGGTCGTGAGAATATCGACAAGGACACGTCGTATGTATTTGTGGCCAATCATCAAGGAGCATACGATATATTTGCTATCTATGGCTATCTGAACCACAATTTCAAGTGGATGATGAAGAAGAGTTTGGAGAAGATCCCATTTGTGGGCTATGCGTGTAAGAAAGCCGGGCATATAATGGTGGATAAGTCGTCGCCGGCGGCAGTGCAACACACGATGGCTACGGCCAAAGATAGACTGAAAGATGGAATGTCGCTTGTGGTTTTTCCGGAAGGGTCGCGATCGAAGACCGGCAAGATGGCGCGATTTAAGAAAGGAGCGTTTGCGCTTGCTTCGGAGTTTGGATTGCCGATAGTGCCTATAACGATCGATGGTGCTTACGATGTGATGCCGCGCTCGGCTAAGTTGCCATGCCCGGGGCAGATACACGTTACAATCCACAAGCCGCTTGATGCGGATGGGGCAAACATTACGGAATTGATGGATATTAGCTACGATACCATCTATGGAGCTCTGTCGGCTAAATATCAGTAATGGAACGCTCGCAAGCGAGATGCCAATCGAAGTTGAGCATCAGGCGCGAATGGCATGAGTAGGGGTTGCGCGACTTGAGCAGGGTGCGTTTTTCGTCAATAAGCGCGGCGTTGCGAGAGGTGTCGCGTACGAAGTTGTGATAAGAGTCGTCGCGGTCGATAGAAGTGGCGATGATGCGTTGGCGTCGGGTGAAATATTTTACTATGAATCCGATGCGTGAAACGAATTCTTGAAACAGTACATCTTCATAACCATAGTAACCACAAAATTCTTCGTCGTAACCTAATGCAGAGGCGAATGTGCCTTTAGAGAGGTAGAATGTGTTGGCATGGGAGCTACGCTTGCTACCATCGCTGTTGCAACGCTTGAATTTGAAGATGCTTTTTAGGGGAACAGGACTGTTGCAAATGTCGCTCATCAACTGCTGAGGGAATACATGATCGACATCGGTGAGGATGAGACGTGGTGCCGGCGACATTGTAGCTCCGAGATTGCGAGCACCGGCTTGATTCCACATGATGTCGGAGTCGATGCGGTAGAGTCGATAGTTGAGGTTGATGTCGAGAGGAATCTTAATATCGATAGGAGAGTGGTCGTCGACGATGATAAACATGATGCGACGAGTAAGCTCCGGAGAGTATGACGCATAGGTGCGAAGCAGTCGGGAGAGCGTTTCGGTGTCCTTTTGGTTGAAAAATACCGGGATGATATATGCTAAATCGATATTACTATAATTCATCAAAATGAGAAAAATGGTTGAACAATGATGCAAAGATAGCGAATTATTTGGCATAAAATTGAAGTAAAGTATAAATAAGTCAACTAAAAGGCTTTAGATGGGCGTTTGGGTGAATGTTAATAATCTTCATTTTGTAGGGAAAAATTGGAAATATCCAATAATATGCACTATATTTGTAATAGTTTTATTGCAAAATGATTAAACTATCGATAGATTGTAGAGTCTAATCGGTAGGAAACTTAAATATTATTACTATGAGTGTAAAAAGAGTATTTGTTATGACTACGATGGTAGTCGGTTGTATTGGTCTCCTTGGAGCTCAGAGTTATTACGACGAAGATATATACTATAATCCGTCGAAAGAAACGAAAAAGACTTCTGCGAAAGTGGAGACGAATACTGTGGTCGACTATCCTGCGGCCGATACGTATTCGGTGCATAATCCCTATAGTACGCGCGATGTAGATGAGTATAATCGTAGAACTCCGCAGAGAGTGGATAGCACGGCTATGGCTCAAGATGAGGAGTTTGAATATACTCGACGCATAGAGCGTTTTTACGATCCTCAGGTGGTGGCATTGACCGGCGACCCGCAGTTGGTGCAATATTACTATGATTCGGCTCAACCGGAGGTGAATATCATTGTCGGCGCGACGTCGTATGATCCTTGGTTGTGGGATTGGAGTTGGAATTGGGGCTGGGGCTCACCATACTATTATAGCCACTGGGGTTGGAACTCGTGGTATTGGGGCTATCCTTATTCACCATATTCGTATGGTTGGTGGGGTCCCGGTTGGTATAACACATGGTACTATTCATACTATCATCCCAGTTTCTATCCATATCCGGGACATCATCCGGGTCCGGGGCATCATGGTGGCGGAAATCACCGATGGGCTAATGGCTCGCCCGGCGGATGGGGTACGACAGGAGCACGTTCCGGCGGAAGCGGACGATATAGTGGCGTGAGAGGAACAGGCAGCCGTGGCAGTGGATATGCGCCGGAAGGAAACACCGGTTCGCGTCCGAGCAACAACTCCGGTTATCGTGCAGGTAATCGCCGTGGAGGCAGCACTTGGCAGAATAGTGCAACGCCGCGCAACGAAAATTCCGGAAACTCACGCTCGTACAATAGCAATAGTGGCTCATCAAATCGCAGTAGCGGATTTTCGTCGGGAAGTCGTGGTAGCGGTAGCAGAGGAGGCTTCAGTGGCGGAGGCGGCGGAGGCCGTGGCGGACGCCGATAATTGGAGAAAAATAGAAATATTTAGAATCTGAATTAAATAGGATATAATATGAAGAAAAATATGCTTGTAGCCATCACGATAGCGACTCCGATGTTGCTATCGGCTCAAGGGGCGATTGATGCGTATCAGATGTCGCAATCGGACTTGAAGGGAACGGCTCGATTTATGGGTATGGGTGGCGCATTTGGTGCTCTTGGCGGCGACCTCTCAACCCTCAATCAGAATCCGGCGGGTATCGGAGTGTATCGCAGTAGCGAAATCGGAATAACACTTGATATAGATATGCAATCGACTGAAACGTCTTCACAAGGGACGTCGATGAGCAAAGACCAAACGAAAGTGTACTGCAATAATTTTGGATATGTAGGTACATCGATGCTATCGAGTGAGGTGATGCCGACATTTTCATGGGGCTGTAGCTTTGCGAGAGTGCAGTCGTTCGACCGTTCATATCGCGGAGCGATACCGTCGCTTGGCGCATCGCTGAGCAACTATATAGCAGCATCGACCAATTCCGAGGGATTGCTCGCATCAGACTTGACGACCACCTCAGGTTATGATCCATATTACGATCCTATTCCCGGCACGGGCGGATATTATGCGCCATGGATGAGTGTGTTGGCCTACGTTGCGCATGTGATAAATCCGAATGCAGATGGCAATGTCTTTGATGGGTTGGTAACAGAGCCGGGCGCGCGAGGTAACTCGCAATTCATGACTCGTGAGCGAGGATATGTGGATGAGTACAGCATCAATTTCGGTGGAAATATTATGAACACCGTGTATTGGGGTTTGGGTATTGGTATAACCGATATAGAATATAAGTCGGAGACTTATTACGTCGAAGAGTGGACCGGAGCAACGGTGATAAATTCTACTGAGACCGGAACAGAATCGGGTAATGCATATTATGGATTGGAAAATTATCTTCATAATAGTGGTACCGGATTTAACATGAAACTTGGAGTGATAGTCAAGCCTATCAATGAACTTCGTCTCGGTTTGGCTGTGCACACGCCGACGTGGTATTCGATGTCGAGCGCCTACTATGCAGCGATGGATTTCGATTATTCGTCGGGAATAAACGGATATCGCGAGACAAATGGCGGATATGACGGCTACCATGAATATAATTACCACACTCCGTGGAAGGTGATAGCGAGTGCTGCCGGTGTGATAGGCGGAAGAGGTATCATCAGTGTGGACTATGAATATACGGGTTACAACAAGATGGGATTTTCGGATGATTGGGATAGCTATGATGTGGTGAACGATGATATCGAAAGATATTATAAGGCATCGAACACGGTGAGAATCGGAGGCGAATATCGTGTAACACCGCAATTTAGCGTACGTGCCGGCTACAGCTATCAGTCGTCGCCTGTGGAGGATAAAGTGGCCGACAATAAAGAAGTGGTGTACACCGCCGGAACGCAACCCGCTTATAGCCTCGATAAGTCGACACAATATATCACTTGCGGACTCGGATATCGCTACAAGGGATTCTATGCAGATATGGCCTACGTACACAAAAATCGCGAAAGTTCGTATCACGCATTTTCGTTGGTGATAGATGAAAACGGGGCTGTACTTGATGAGTCGCCAATTGTGTCGCTAAAGGATAATAATAATTCGTTAGTATTCAGTATCGGCTATAAATTCTAAATAATAGCGATTTTTGAGAAATATTTCGTAACTTTACGACAGAAAGGATAGCGTGATTATGCTATCCTTTTTTTACAACTCTGTATTTATGGCGGACACATTACAAGACATCGATCTCGACAATCCGGAATTTCAAAATGCGTGGAAATTGATTCAATATACTCGCCAGTCGGTATTTCTTACGGGAAAGGCCGGGACGGGTAAGTCTACGTTTTTGAAATATATCTGTTCCAAAACGAAGAAAAATTATGTGGTGCTCGCTCCGACCGGCATAGCGGCTGTCAATGTGGGAGGAGTGACGATGCATTCGTTTTTCCGCTTGCCGTTTAAGCCGTTGTTGATCGATGACCCGGAGTTTGCCGTGAATCGCTTGCGCGATAGGATGAAGTATCCAAAGACGTTGGTAAAGCTGATACGTAATCTCGACTTGATAATCATCGATGAAATATCGATGGTGAGGGCTGATATTATCGACTTCATGGATAAGATATTGAAAGTGTATAGTGGCAATATGCGTGAGCCTTTCGGAGGCAAGCAGTTGCTACTCGTGGGTGATATATTTCAGCTCGAACCGGTGGTGACGCCGGATATGCGCGATGTGTTGCGAAAGTTTTATCCCAATAGTTACTTTTTTTCGGCATGGGCTTTTAAGACGATAAGGATTGTGCCGATAGAGCTTCGCAAGGTGTATCGACAAAACGATGGCGATTTTATTGATTTGCTCGATAGGGTGCGTGAGTGCCGGGTGTCGACATTTGATATGGCACGGCTGAATAGTAGAGTGGAAATGCCCAAAGAGGGCGATGATAGCAATCGGATGGTGATGACTCTTGCGACTACGCGCGACAAGGTGGATTGCATCAACGACCGACATCTCGATGAGTTGTCGACTCCGGAAATTTCTTATCAAGGTGAAATATCGGGAGAGTTTCCCGAGAGTTCACTGCCGACACAGATGGAGTTGACGCTAAAGGTGGGAGCGCAAGTAGTGTTTATACGCAATGACCAGTCGCGTCGGTGGGTGAATGGTACGATCGGAAAGGTGACGTGTGCTCGCAAGGATGCGCTTGAGGTGGAGCTTGAAAGTGGCGACAAGCATATAGTGGAGCGAGTGATATGGGAGAACGTGCACTATGAATATGACGAAAAGACAAAGAAGGTCATTGAAAAAGTGAAAGGGTCGTACACTCAATATCCTTTACGTTTGGCGTGGGCATTGACGGTGCATAAAAGTCAAGGGTTGACATTTAACAATGTGATTATCGATATGGGGCGCGGTGCGTTTAGCGCAGGGCAGGCCTATGTGGCGCTGAGCCGATGTAGGAGTTTTGAAGGGATGATATTGCGAAGTCCGCTGACGATGCGCGATATATTTGTCAATCCGGCTGTGAGTGCTTTCAGTCGAAGTTTTAATGATACGCGACTAATCGAGGGGGCGTTGCAGCGTGCGCATGCCGACGACTGTTACAACAAGGCTTCAAAGGCCTTTGACAACGGCGATGTGGCTGAGGCGTTTGATAAGTTTATTGAGGCAATGCGCTCTCGCTCGGAGCTGAATAATGATGCGGCAATGCGATTGGTGAGACGGAAGCTCAGCTCGATAGATCAACTGCGGCATCAGCTTGAGTATTATCGAGGAGAGGTGGCGCGAAATGCGGTTCGTTTCCGTCAATTGGCTCGCGAGTATGTGATGATGGGCGATGAGTGCTTGCACGATGGGGGAGTGATTACTCCGGCTATTGCTAACTACGACAAAGCGATCTCGCTGAGTCCGGACTATGTGGATGCGTGGTATGGCAAGGGGATTGCGATGGAGACGGCCGAGTGTGTGGCTGAGGCAATAGAGTATTTTGAGAAGGTGGTGGAACTTGAGCCTAATCACTACAATGCGCTGTTTCAGCTCGGAAATGTGTATATGAGTGTCGACGACTATTCGCCGGCGCTTGATTGGTATCTCAAAGCGCTATCTGTCAGCGAAAAGGAGCCGGCAATCCATGGCAAATTGGCCGACCTATATGAAAAAGTAGGGGAGTATACGGCTGCCGACCACCATCGCAAGATGTACAAAAAATTGCGAACGCGACGCAAAAAATAAAAGGATCGTTGCCGGACAGCCGAACGGCCGACGATTGAATATCATCAAGTCGTTCTATGTCAAATTCGAGCGTAAAATCCCTGCTCTTATTGAGGATTTCTGCCGTTATTACGCCAATCATCAAAACAAGACTGTGGTCTATTATTACGACACAACTGCACTCGGTGCTAACTATGCCGTCAATGACCAAGACTTTCATTGGGTGGTGTGCCACGAGTTTGAGCGTCATGGGTGGCAAG
>CAZWWS010000059.1:0-14113 GCA_964637445.1 uncultured Muribaculum sp. | reverse complement strand
AATAGTTCAAACCTTAACGCACTCGACACCTATTCACAAAACAGTGATATATCGGTGATGATAATCAACACTCAGGCTTTTGCTGCCTCTATGAAAGAGGGTGGCAAGAGCAAGGAGAGTAAAATCATCTATTCGGTACGTGATGAGTTCCAAAGCCGTAAACCGATTGATGTGATTGCAGCCAATCGCCCGATTATCATAATGGACGAACCACAGAAAATGGAGGGCGACGCTACACAAGCCGGTATCAAGCGATTTAATCCGTTGTTTGTGATGAACTATTCTGCCACTCACAAAACCAAACACGATACAATCTATGCTCTTGACGCATACGACGCTTTCAAGGAACGACTTGTAAAGCGTATTCAAGTGCGTGGCTTTGAAGTAAAGAATTTGCGTGGCACAACCGGCTATCTATATGTTGATAGTATCATATTATCGCCTAAGCACCCACCTATGGCTCGCATTGAACTTGAATGCAAAAATGCTTCGGGCGCTATTCGTCGTGAGGTTAAGAAATTCAGTGTCGGCGATGACTTGCATGCCGAATCGGGTCTTGCTGAATATGACGGCTTTACTATCTCGGAAATAAATCCTCATGGTAAAGGTTATGTAACTTTCCTAAATGGAGTTACCGTTTATTGCGGTCAAGTGATTGGCGATAGCAACGAGGAAGCTATGCAACGAGTGCAAATTCGTGAAACAATCATTGCTCACTTCGAGAAAGAAAAGGAATTGTTCAATCGTGGCATAAAATGCTTGTCGCTATTCTTTATTGACGAAGTGGCTAATTATCGTCGATATGACGAAGACGGCAATGAAATAAAGGGTAAATTCCAACAGATATTTGAGGAAGAATACAGCCGAATCGTCAACGATTATATTACAATCTTCGATACTCCTTACGATATGTATCTTCGTCGTTTCGCTGCTTTTGAAACACATAAAGGATATTTCTCTATCGATAAGAAAGGTCGCATAAGCAATGGTGAGAAAGTAAACAAAAAGTCGGGACTGTCGGAAGATATTTCGGCATACGACCTTATCCTTAAAAATAAGGAGCGACTTTTGAGTTTTGATGAACCGACTCGCTTCATCTTCTCGCACTCCGCTTTGCGTGAGGGTTGGGATAATCCTAATGTGTTTCAAATCTGTACGCTCCGCCACTCTAATTCTACCACAGCAAAACGCCAAGAGGTAGGTCGTGGTCTGCGTATCTGCGTCAATAAAGAGGGTATTCGCCAAGATAAAGAAATGCTCGGCGATGATGTGCATAACATCAATGTGCTTACCGTTATTGCTAACGAAAGTTATGCCGACTTCACTACTGCATTACAGCGTGAAACTCGTGAAGCACTTCGCGAGCGTGCTGTTATGGCTACGCCTGAATACTTCTCAGGAAAGAAAGTTAAAGATATTGACGGAGCATTGCACGAAATCACTCCGACAGAAGCAAGTCGTATTATCGTATATCTTGAAGATAACGATTACATCGACGATAAGGGTTTCCTTACGGAGAAATATCATAACGACAATGCCGCCAAATCGCTTGCACCAATGAGTGAGAAATTAGCTCCTATTGCAGAGAGTGTAAATATGCTTATCCAATCTATCTTCAATCCGAAAGTACTTGACGATATGGTGGAAGAAGCACCGAACACTACCGACGGCAATGAACTTAATGATAATTTCCGCGATGACCGTTTCCAAAGGATTTGGAACGAGATTAACCATAAGTACGTTTACACCGTACATTATGATAGTGATGAGTTGATTAGCAATGTAATCGAAAAAGTCAGAACTGACTTAACGGTTACAAAACTGCAATATGTAAAGGTTGTTGGAGACCAACAAGACGCAGTAACTTTTGGCAACACAAAATCAACCACTCGTGAACTTACCGATGTATGTACTTCAACAGTGGCATACGACCTCGTTGGAGATGTTGCTCGCGGAGCAAAACTCACTCGTCGTTCGGTCGTGAAAATACTTCAAGGAATGGGTATGAAAGCGTTGCTATTCAAGAATAACCCTGAAGAATTTATTCGTAATTTGGTCAAAATCATTCGTGAGCAAAAGGCGACTATGATTGTAGATCATATCACCTATAATCGCACTAAGTCGCAATATGACAGTAATATCTTTGTCCCTGAACGCAAATTGAATATCAACAAGGTTGTTGAAGCGCAGAAACATATTACTCCGTATGTTGCATACGACAGCGACGGCGAGCGAGATTTTGCCAAGGCTCTTGAAAGTGCTACTGAAGTATATATCTATGCGAAATTGCCTCGCAAATTGAAAATTCCAACTCCTGTTGGCGATTATGCTCCCGACTGGGCGATTGTTTTCAATGAGGGTGTTGTTCGACACATATTCTTCGTCGCTGAAACAAAAGGTTCTCTCGACGGCATGGAACTTCGTGGTGTGGAAAAGGCTAAAACCGAGTGTGCTAAGAAGTTATTCAATAAACTATCTACATCAACCGTAAAATACGGAGTCGTTGATAAGTTTGAAAATCTGTACGACATCATAAATGGTATAGATTAAACAGTCTATCTAAAAAAAGCGGGTTGACTTTTTTGTGAGTCAACCCGCTTTGGTGTTGTTTTAACAAGTATCTTAATCAAATATGTGGCGTAGTTTGCTGAATATGCGATTTTTGGCACTTTCAGTAGGCTTCATATTTTGATTGTCTTTTAGGCGTTCGATAGCCGCACGTTCATCGTCGGTAAGCGTTTCGGGAACGTATATCATAATATTTACGAGCTCGTCACCGGTGCCATAACCTTCGGTTGAGGGTAGTCCCTTGCCTCTTAAGCGAAGCACCTTGCCGGGTTGTGTCCCCGGTGCAATCTTAACGCGAGCTCTGCCCGAGATAGTCGGCACTTCTACTGAGCCGCCGAGGGCTGCAGTTGCGAAGTCGAGCATGAGGTTATATATTATGTCGTTGCCATCGCGAATGAGTTCCGGATCTTTCTCTTCCTCGATTACTACAAGCAGATCGCCGTTTACACCGCCATGACGAGCGGCGTTGCCTTTTCCTTTTAAGGTGAGCACCATGCCCTCGGCTACGCCTGCGGGAATGTTGAACGAAACGACCTCTTCCTTTCGTTCGATACCCTCACCACCACAATGAGAGCATTTCTCGGTGATAATACGACCTTCTCCTTGACAGTCTGGGCATATTGCCGTTGACTGCATAGTGCCGAGTATTGTCTGCTGTGTGGTCACAATAGTACCCGACCCATGACAGCGCGAGCAAGTGGTATAAGCATTCCCGGCTTTAGCTCCGGTGCCTTTGCAGTGTTCGCAAGCCACATAGCGAGGTATCTTAAGAGTTTTGCTTACGCCTTCGGCTATCTCCTTGAGTGTCAAGCGCACTTTGATGCGCAGGTCGCTACCACGAGGAGTGCGTTTGCGTGCGCGCGCACCGGTTGCCCCTCCAAACCCTCCAAACCCTCCAAATCCGGCGCCACCGCCAAATATGTCGCCAAAGTGGGAGAATATATCTTCCATCGACATTCCTCCTCCGGAGAAGCCTCCGCCTCCACCGAATGATTGTCCCATATTATGACCAAACTGATCATAACGAGCGCGCTTGTTGGGGTCGCTAAGTACATCGTATGCTTCAGCAGCCTCTTTGAATTTCTCTTCGGCTTCTTTGTCGCCGGGGTTTCTGTCCGGGTGATATTGAAGCGCCTTTTTGCGGTATGCTTTTTTAAGCTCGTCAGCAGTGGCTGTCTTGCTTACACCAAGCACTTCATAATAGTCTCGTTTTTCCATCTGTAATCAGTCTGTTTTATTGTCCTACTACTACTTTTGCATGACGGATCACCTTTTCGTTAAGGGTATATCCTTTTTCCGTAGTGTCGATGATTTTGCCTTTCTGCTTCTCGTCGGGCGAGGGTATTATTGCAATAGCTTCGTGGAAATCGGTGTCGAAATCTTCGCCATTGGTTGCAATTTCTTTTACTCCATTTTGCTCAAGATATTTCTTGAATTTGGTGTAAATCAAGTCGATGCCTTCTTTCACAGCTTGAGCATCGTCGGTGTTTGCCATTGCGCTAATGGCACGTTCCATATCGTCGATGATAGGAAGGATGCCTCGCATCGCCGATTCAGCTCCGTTGCGAATGATGTCGGCTTTCTCTTTCAGTGTGCGCTTTTTGTAGTTGTCAAATTCGGCACGAAGAAACAGGTACTCCTTTTTCTCGTTTTCGAGCTGACTTTTAAGCGATTCAATCTCGTCGGTCAACGAAAACTCTTCGTCGGATGCCGATACGCTTGCTTCATCAATCGTATCTTCAATATTTATTTCATTGATCTCCGGTGTTGCAACTTCGTTTTCGAGTGCATCGCCGTTCGGTTGCGTATTAGTATTCATATCTATTATTCGTTATTTTGTATCTTATATGCAAAAACATTGCCAAACTCCAACTTTTGATTGGTGATTTATGTCGATAACAAAAAAACGAATAATATCGTTCAATTAGGAGTGATTACTGGAGTTTACACTCAAAAATGTCATATTCAGGGAATCGTTGACGAGCCATTTCTGCCAAATTGTCACGCTTAAACAAGCCATAAACGGCAGAACCCGAGCCCGACATTGATGCATATTCGGCTCCCATTTCTAAAATGAAATCTTTAACTTCGTCTATTTGAGGATGAGCCGGGAAAATGCTCCGTTCGAAATCATTGACCACTACGTCTTGCCATTGCTCTATTGGCAATGATGATAGGTCTTCTAACTTATACTTAGGAGGGCATGGTGTGACTCCGGCGTATGCAACGGCGGTGGGTACGCTGACGTTTGGCTTGATTAAAAGGATATTGTATCCTTTCAAATCTAATTTGGTAGGGGAGAACGTCGTTCCGATTCCGGATGCAAATGTAGGGCGATTGTAGATGAAGAATGGGCAATCAGCTCCAATCGTCGATGCTATCTCAGATAGAGTGTCATTGCTCAAGTTAAGCGAAAAAAGCTCATTAAGCCCCTTTAAGGTAAATGCAGCGTCGGCCGACCCACCACCCAGTCCGGCTCCATCCGGAATTATTTTGCGTAGAAAAATATCGACAGGAGGAATATCTGCAAGTCTTGATATTGCATTATATGCTTTAATTACCAAATTTTTTTCCATTGGACAATTGACTTGATGCCCTGAAATAGTTAGGGTAGTCTTATCGCCTTTTGCCGGCACGATTTCAAGAATGTCATGCCAGCCGATGGGATACATAATGCTTTCTATTTCATGATAGCCGTCGCTACGTCGCGAAGTGATGTTTAATCCGATATTTATCTTGGCGTTTGGGAATAAAATCATATTCAGTCGTTTTTTTGGACAGCTAATTTACACAATTTTCTTGGAAGTATAAATAAATAAATATTGTTGCATAATATTTTTCACTACCTTTGTCATAAATAACAATGAGATGGATAATAATCAAAATAATTTTACCAAAAGAAATAAGCCTCAGCATCAGTCATTGTATGATGCCGGGGGACGAATGCAACCGCGTGATTTAGAACTTGAAGAAGCCGTGTTGGGTGCTTTGATGCTTGAAAAAGACGCATATACTATAGTGTGTGATATTTTGAAACCGGAGAGTTTCTATGAGCCGTCACATCAGAAAATATATTCGGCAATCCAGTCGTTGGGAGCATCACAACAGCCAATAGACATGTTGACGGTGACAGAGCAACTGCGCTTGAATGGTACGCTTGAAGAAGTAGGCGGACCTGTCGTCATTTCAGAGTTAACATCGAGAGTGGCTTCCGGTGCGCACGTCGAATATCATGCACGAATTGTTGCGCAAAAATATTTGGCGCGCGAATTGATTTCATTCGCTTCTCAGATCGAGAACAAGGCTTTTGATGAAAGCAATGATGTGGATGACCTATTGCAAGAAGCTGAGGGTAAACTATTTGAAATCTCACAACGCAATGTAAAGAAAGATGTTACACAAATCGACCCTGTAATTAGTCAAGCGATTGAACAAATCCAAAGTGCCGCTAATCGTAAATCTGGATTGAGCGGACTTGAATCCGGTTATCACGAATTGGATAAGCTGACTTCCGGATGGCAAAATTCCGATTTGATTATTATTGCTGCGCGTCCGGCTATGGGTAAAACAGCTTTCGTATTGTCGATGGCAAAAAATATGGCCGTTAACTACAATATACCTGTTGCCATATTCTCCCTTGAAATGTCAAACCTTCAACTCGTAAATCGTTTGATCTGTAACACTTGCGAGATTGAGGGTGAGAAGATCAAAAGCGGTCGATTGTCGACGATGGAATGGGATCAGTTGATGTCGCGTATTAAGAATCTATATTCTGCGCCGTTGTTTATAGATGACACACCATCGCTTTCTATTTTTGAACTGCGAACGAAGGCTCGCCGATTGGTTCGCGAACATAATATTAAATTCTTGATTATCGACTATTTGCAGCTAATGAATGCATCGGGTATGAAATTTGGAAGCCGCGAACAGGAGGTGAGTATGATATCGCGTTCGCTTAAGCATTTGGCAAAAGAGTTGAATATACCCATTGTGGCTTTGTCGCAGCTTAATCGTTCGGTCGAATCGCGTGGAACAGGTAGCGAGGGCAAGCGTCCACAGTTGTCCGACCTCCGCGAGAGTGGTGCTATCGAGCAAGATGCCGATATCGTATGTTTCATTCACCGCCCCGAATATTACTCTCGCTCTGACACTGATGCGGCAGGAAATGATATTAGAGGTTTGGCTGAGTTTATCGTGGCAAAACATCGTAGTGGTTCAGTCGATGATGTCAAATTGCGATTTAAGGCTCGGTTTGCTCGATTTGAAAACTGGGGAGAAGAGGATATTTCGCAAGCAACCGTTGGCTCACGATTGAACAATCCCGAAGGAATTTCCCCAATCAGCACTCCTATATTGCAGGGCGGGACTGCTGATTTTCAAGCAACAACCTCCGATGATATTCCACCATATTAATCAATAATAAATATTGCCTCTATGAGTAAAACCTAAACTTTTAACGCTTTTTGTTGTTAAGAGTATAAAAGATTTACTAACCCAACTAATTCTTTTATGAAAAAGGTTTTACTATTGATTACATTCATATTTGGATGTATGAATGTTTTCGCACAAAAAATTGACAAAAATGAGGTAAAATTATTACAACAGTTTTTGGCTCAACCGGCCGAAAAAGGTGGTACAAATGCCCAAGCATTGGGCGTAAATGATCTTAAGACCATTACGGTATGGCCGGGTGTGGTCGTATCAAATGGACATGTGACCTCGATTGATTGGCGTGATAAAGGGTTGTCAGGAGTATTAGATTTGTCGGGATTCAGCGCATTGACCAAGATTGATGTTTCTCGCAATAAATTGACAGCGCTTAATCTGTCGTCTGCTACAGCCCTTGTGGAGGTGAACGCTTCGCGCAACGTTCTTACATCGTTAGACATATCCGGTTGTAAAAGCCTGTCGAAGTTGTCGATCTACAAAAATCGCTTGACCGACCTTGATATGTCGGGATGTCCACTTATTAAAAACATCAATTGCTCTGCCAACTATTTTGTGTCGCTTGATGTTGCAAACGCTACAATATTGGAGTCACTCAACTGCCAAAGTTGTCATTTGGAATATCTTAAGGTTGAGGGATGTGTCGCATTGAAGAATTTATATTGTGGGTACAATAAGTTGACCTCGCTCAATTTGTTTGGAGTGGAGAGCTTGATGTATCTCAATATAGATGGAAATGAAATACATACATTGATTATGTCGGGTTTGCCTTCTTTGCGTACACTTGTGTGTAGTGATAATCATATGGCATCTCTTGCTTTGCGCGATTGTAAAAACTTGATTGATTTGGTGTGCTCATATAATGACTTAACTTCGCTTTCTGTCGAAGGATGTCCGAATCTGATGTTTGTTGATTGCTCGTACAACGATTTGACTTCGTTGGATTTATCTAATCAAACTTTCCTTCAGCGACTTTTATGCAACAACAACCAGTTGACAATGCTCGATGTGTCTTTTGACCAAGCGTTGACTTATATAAATTGCAGATTTAATATGATAACCGACTTTAGAACGATGGGATGTAATAATCTGAACATGGTTGCATGTCAGTGGAATTATTAGATAAAGTCGGATAATATAATGAGACGTGAATCGTGGTGATTGAGTCGGTCCACGTCTCATTTTTCATTCTTTGAAAAAAAATTCTTAATTTTGCAGCCGATAATATAGAACTATAACGAATATCTCGGACAAAATAAATGAAGAATATAAGAAATTTCTGCATTATAGCTCACATTGACCATGGTAAAAGTACGCTCGCAGATCGCCTTCTTGAATATACAAATACTATAGCCGAAAAGGATTTACAAGCGCAGGTACTTGATGATATGGATTTGGAACGTGAGCGTGGTATCACCATTAAAAGTCATGCCATTCAGATGGAGTACGCTTATAATGGGGAAAACTATATTCTAAATCTTATTGATACTCCGGGACACGTCGATTTTTCCTATGAAGTATCGCGATCGATTGCTGCATGTGAAGGCGCGTTGTTGATAGTTGATGCCTCCCAAGGTATCCAAGCACAGACGATTTCCAACCTTTACATGGCAATTGATAATGATTTGGAGATAATCCCTGTAATCAATAAGGTCGATCTTGATAGTGCGAAACCTGATGAGGTGGAAGACCAAATTGTAGATCTGTTGGGCTGTAAAAGAGAAGAAATTATCCGTGCGAGTGGAAAAACCGGTATCGGTATTCCCGATATTCTGCAGGCCATCATAGAGCGAGTGCCGGCTCCGGTTGGAGACCCTGACGCTCCGTTCCAAGCCTTGATATTTGATTCTGTATTCAATCCGTTTAGAGGTATTATAGCATACTTCAAAATATTAAATGGTACCATTCGCAAAAATGATTTTGTGAAATTTTTTGCTACAGCAAAGGAGTATCATGCCGACGAAATAGGAGTATTGAAATTGGATATGATGCCTCGCAATGAGCTGTCGGCCGGAAATGTTGGTTATATCATCTCGGGTATCAAAACATCTAAGGAGGTTAAAGTGGGCGATACGATTACTCATGTGGCTCGTCCTTGTGAGAAAGCTATCGATGGATTTGAAGAGGTTAAGCCGATGGTGTTTGCCGGGGTATATCCGATAGAAACAGAGGATTTTGAGAATCTTCGAGCTTCGCTCGAAAAACTCCAATTGAACGATGCGTCGTTGACATTCACTCCTGAATCATCAGCGGCTTTAGGCTTTGGTTTTCGATGTGGCTTCTTGGGATTGCTCCATATGGAAATCATTCAAGAACGCTTAGGTCGTGAGTTTGATATGGATGTGATTACTACTGTGCCCAACGTGTCTTACAAAGTGTATGATAAGCATAAAAACGTATTAGAGGTGCATAACCCATCGGGGTTGCCTGACGCAACTTTGATTGACCATATCGAAGAACCATACATACGAGCTTCTATTATCACGGCTGCAGATTACATTGGCCCTATTATGACTTTGTGTCTCGGTAAGCGTGGTGAACTTATTAAGCAAGAATATATATCAGGTAATCGTATCGAACTTACATTCGATATGCCTTTGGGTGAAATTGTGATAGATTTTTATGATAAACTCAAGAGTATATCAAAAGGCTATGCTTCGTTTGACTATCACATTCACGATTTCCGTGAATCCAAATTGGTTAAATTGGATATCCTCCTAAATGGCGAGAGCGTAGACGCATTAAGCACATTGACTCATTTTGACAATTCTGTTTCGTTTGGTCGCCGAATGTGTGAGAAATTAAAAGAATTAATACCTCGTCAGCAATTCGACATAGCTATTCAAGCTGCGATTGGAGCTAAAATTATAGCTCGTGAAACCATTAAAGCAGTGAGAAAAGATGTTACTGCAAAATGCTATGGAGGCGACATCTCGCGTAAACGTAAGTTGCTTGAAAAGCAAAAGAAGGGTAAGAAGCGTATGAAGCAGATCGGCTCTGTTGAAGTGCCACAAAAAGCGTTCCTTGCTGTATTAAAACTTGATTAGACTATTATCTTGATGCCCGGTGACGGGCATCTATTGTTATAAACATAAATTTATTATGGGAAAAACTATTGAAAAAACGGATTTTACGCATAAAGTGTTTTATGCAGCTCGTCAGGCGATACGTCGTCATGCTTCGGGTGGAAATGTATTGATTGTCGCTACTATATTGGCTATGGTTATCGCTAATATTCCTGCAATAAATCAATATTATTTCGATTTTTGGAATCACGAAGTGAGACTCCAAATCGGGGACTTTAATTTGTTTAGCCATGGAGGTCATGCAATGACATTATTGCAATTTATCAACGATGCACTAATGGCTATATTCTTTTTCTCGATTGGATTGGAAATCAAGCGAGAAGTTTTGGTAGGGGAGTTGTCTTCGTTTAAGCAGGCATTGTTGCCGATTATAGCCGCTGTCGGAGGTATGATTGTTCCTGTTTGTATTTTTTATTTTATAGGACAAGGTAGCGATTACACTAATGGAGCCGCTATTCCAATGGCTACCGATATTGCTTTTTCGTTGGGTGTATTGGCTATGCTTGGCTCTCGCGTACCTATCTCTCTAAAAATATTCCTGACTACATTGGCCGTTGTGGATGACCTTGGTGGAATTATTGTCATAGCATCATGCTACTCAACTGATATTCATATCGTATATATCCTATATGCTTTAGCTTTGCTGGCCATATTATTGTTTGGTTCGATCCTAAAAATAAAAAGTAAGATATTCTATATTGTGATTGGTATTGGTGTGTGGTTCCTATTCTTGAATTCAGGTATTCACCCCACTATAGCCGGAGTTCTTGTCGCATTTTGTGTGCCGGCAACTCCCGTATTCCCTCCAAAGAAATATATAAAGACAATACGAAATTCGATATCTCACTTTAATGCAGATGATGATGAGGCTTTGTCGAAATGCTCAATTTTATCCAAAGATCAGATGAATTGGTTGAAGCAAGTTGAGTCCGCATCCGATAAAGTCATCTCGCCATTGCAAGAACTTGAGGATTCGCTTCACCCGATTGTGAATTATTTTATAGTTCCTTTATTTGCATTTGCCAACGCAGGTATATTCTTGCTTAATCTCGACCCCGGCTCAATATTTGAAGGAATAAGTCTTGCAATAATATGTGGATTGGTATTAGGTAAGTTTATTGGCATATTCACTTTCTCATGGCTTACAATCAAATTGCGACTTGCACCAATGCCTCAATATGCAGATTGGAAGATGATGGCTGCAGTGGCTATGCTTGGTGGGATTGGTTTTACTGTGTCGTTATTTATAGCAAACCTATCATTTGATTCATCTGTGCATGGGTTGGATTTATTGAATCATGCGAAGTTAGGTATTGTGATTGGTTCTCTCTTATCAGGAATATTGGGCTTCTTTATGTTGAAGCTGTTTTTGCCTAAAGTATTGTCGGATGATATTGAGGACGCATAAGTTGTAAATTTTGATTTAGTATAAGTTTACTCTGCTTTTAGCCGCTGCTTTAGTGCAGAAAATATCGTAGATTCTTATCTCAAAAGAAATTCTACATAAAAAATTTTGCAAATTCACACTTTTATGTTAATTTTGGGGCGTAATGTTAAAAGGGCGGATTTTGCAAATACCGATTCCGCAAACATTTATAGCATTAAATTGTTAAAATATAGGAACTTAATTTACTATGATTTAGTTCTTAATGACAAAAATTGACTAAATGAAGAAATCGACTATATGGATTCTGACGGTTCTGATGGCCTTGACATTTTCCGGGTTGCTTTATGTCCAGATAATGTATATGCAGAACATGATTAAGATGCGCGACGACCAGTTCTCGGAGGGCGTGAAGCGTAGTCTGTATGCTGTGTCGACTGCATTGGAACAAGATGAAACAAAGTACTTTTTGGAGGAAGATGCAGCTCAGATCAAATCATCGATATATCCGCAGTATTCCGACGGAAAGTCTTCGAGGATGAACTATTCTATCAAGACTTCCGATGGAGTAGAAGCCAATTTTACGATAAAGGGGAATTTTTCCGGCTTGACCGATGAGGGTATTGATGGTGTTCACGATCGATATCGATCGATGCAAGAGGTTCTAAAAGGGCAATATTTATATCAAAAAGGTTTGCTCAACGAAGTAATATTACGCATCATTAATCAGTCAAGCAATCGTCCTATTGAGGAACGTGCTGACTCTACTGTCGTAAGAGATTATCTGCGTTCAGAATTTGATAATAATGGTCTTGATTTACCGTTTGAATTTGCTGTAGTAAATAGAAACGGAAATGTGATATATAAGTCGGAGTTATATAATCCGGTGGCTGTGGATAATAATAGTATGTTTGTTCAGACGTTATTTCCCAACGACCCAATCAATAAGATGAATTATATAAAGGTCTATTTCCCATCTAAGAAAGATTATATCTTTTCTTCGATAAGATTTATGATTCCATCTTTTGTATTTACTTTCATCTTGTTGGTAATATTTATTTATACGATATGTCTCATCTTCAGGCAGAAAAAACTGACTGAGATGAAAAACGATTTTATAAATAATATGACGCATGAGTTTAAGACTCCTATATCAACAATATCGTTAGCCGCTCAAATGCTCAACGACGATTCGGTAAGAAAATCCCAAACAATGCTTCAGCATATCTCAACTGTGATCAACGATGAAACAAAGAGATTGCGTTTCCAAGTAGAAAAGGTGTTGCAAATGTCTCTTTTTGACAGGCAGAAATCGACTCTGCGTCTGCAGGATATTGAAGCTAACAGCGCGATAGCGAATATAGTCAATACTTTTAAAATTAAGGTGGAAAAGTTTGGCGGTCATATTAATACGGCTCTAAATGCCGAGGATTCGATTATCCATGTAGATGAAATGCACTTTACGAATGTAATATTTAACTTGCTTGATAATGCTGTTAAGTATCGTAGGGAAGATGTGCCAATCGAATTGACTGTTACCACAAACAATCTGCCAAACGACAAACTTGAGGTAACGATTGCTGATAATGGTATTGGTATTAAAAAAGAAGATTTGAAAAAAATCTTTGAAAAATTCTATAGAGTATCTACCGGCAATCGCCATGATGTGAAAGGCTTTGGATTAGGGTTGGCCTATGTAAACAAAATGGTGCGAGAACTTGGTGGCGATATTCGCGTAGAAAGTGAACTCAATGAAGGAACAAAATTTATAATTATATTACCACTAACTAAAAATTAACGATTATGGAAGAACGTTTGCGTATTCTATTGTGCGAAGATGATGAAAATCTTGGCATGTTGTTGAGAGAATATCTACAAGCCAAGGGCTTTAACGCAGATCTATTCTCTGATGGAGAGAGTGGCTACAAGGCATTCCTTAAAGGGAAATATGATCTTTGCGTCCTCGACGTGATGATGCCTAAGAAAGATGGCTTTGCTTTGGCTCAAGAGATTCGTACCGTAAATGGTGATGTGCCCATCATCTTCTTGACCGCTAAATCTCTTAAAGAGGATATACTCGAAGGCTTCAAGATTGGTGCCGATGACTATATCACCAAACCTTTCTCTATGGAAGAGTTGGTGTTCCGTATTGAGGCTATCCTTCGCCGCGTGAAAGGTAAGAAAGGAAAAGAAATTACCATGTATAAGATTGGTAAATTCATGTTCAATACTCAGAAGCAGATTCTAATGATTGATGATAAGACAATAGATCTTACCACTAAAGAAACTGAGCTTCTCAGTCTCCTCTGTGCTCACGTGAATGAACTCCTCGAACGTAACTTCGCTCTTAAAACAATCTGGATCGACGACAACTATTTCAACGCTCGAAGCATGGATGTATATATCACAAAGCTTCGTAAACACTTGAAAGCTGACCCCTCTATCGAGATTATAAACATTCATGGTAAGGGATATAAGCTTATCGCTCCCGAAGAAGAAGCATAATATACAGATAGAATAAACATAAAAGCCGATGTCATAGATTGATGTCGGCTTTTGTCGTTTATATAAAATAAAAGAGGGTGTCTCAAAACGAGTCATCCTCTTATTAATACCCAGCAAAAAGATA
>CAZWWS010000058.1:0-14200 GCA_964637445.1 uncultured Muribaculum sp. | reverse complement strand
TGATATGTTCTTGCATTTGACTATGAGCCATATCTGTTAATGAAATATAGTCCTCCGTACCTTGCGAAAGAATTGATATTTCAGAATTATCAATATGGATAATCTGTTTCTTCATATAGTTGATCTTTTATTCGAATTAAAAATTACTTATTCTATTCTTCCCATTTTTGTCAGGCAAGCCATTATCTTTCTTGTTTTGATAGCGGATATATACCACATCTAAGGAACAAAAGTACTTATTTAATTTGAAATTGAGGGTCTGCTGTGCCAATAAACATAGAAAAGCAGTGTTATTTTATCATGGGACATTTAATTATCCCGACTTCGGGATAGGTTTGTGGAATGTAGCAAGGTTATCGGGAGAGACACGAAAGGTTTTGGAAATAATTTGGAGTGCATAAATTGCTAACATACAGCTTTCTTATTCTGTTGCACACTCACTTCCACATTTTCGTTGTATCTTTGTAGGCGAATAAACCAATCAAACTTATCTTTATGAAAAAATTTCTACTTCTTATTGCTTTGGTAATAGCTTCGGCAGGTGCATCGGCACAAAACATTCAGCTTCACTACGACTTCGGCTCGGCAATGTATGACGAGCTTGATTCGCGCGCAAAACTCACCACGACGGTGGAGATGTTTCGCCCCGATAAGTGGGGTAGCACATTTTTCTTTGTCGACATGGACTATGGCGATAATGAGGTGAAGTCGGCTTATTGGGAAATAGCTCGCGAGTTGAAATTTTGGAAGGCACCGGTGTCGATTCACGTCGAATATGACGGCGGTATCAATTATATCAAGGACTCATATTTGGTCGGTGGCACTTACTCATGGAACAATACCGACTTTTCAAAGGGCTTTACAATCACACCGATGTATAAGTATATCCACAGCAATCCGTCGCCCAACAATTTCCAGTTGACTGCTACATGGTATATCCATTTCGGAAAGGGGAAATTTTCGTTTACCGGTTTTGCCGATTTCTGGCGCGAAAAGCATAGCGATATGTATGGCGGGAGCCACGATTATGTGTTTCTTGCCGAGCCACAATTTTGGGTAAACTTCAACAAATTCTCATGGGCTGACGATGACTTCAACCTCAGCGTGGGTACGGAGTGGGAATTGTCGTCAAATTTCGCGTTGATGGAGGGATGGCATCTCAACCCTACATTGGCACTTAAATGGACGTTCTAACAGACAACCATGCCATCCATGACTGAAAAGGAGAAATCGCAACCGGGACAGCTCTACGATGCCAACTACGACGCGGAGCTGATAGCGGAGCGAATGGCTGCGGCAGAGCTATGTCACGACTACAACCTGCTGCGACCGTCGCAAACTGAAGAGCGCGATCGCCTGCTCTCGCGCCTATTAGGCAAGAAAGGGCGAAATTGCAATATCGTGCAGCCGTTTCACTGCGACTTGGGCTATAATATCGAGGTTGGCGACAATTTTTTTGCCAACTACAACTGCGTGATTCTCGACGAAGCAAAGGTGACATTTGGTGACAACGTGTTTATCGCCCCTAATTGTGGGTTTTACTGCGCCGGACACCCATTGGATGTGGAGCAACGCAACCGCGGACTTGAATATGCCTACCCTATCACCGTGGGCAACAATGTGTGGATAGGAGCGCAAGTATGCGTCCTACCAGGGGTGACCATTGGCGACAATACAGTGATAGGCGCAGGCAGTGTGGTGACACGCGACATCCCGTCGGGAGTGGTCGCCGTGGGCAATCCATGCCGCGTAGTGCGCCGCCTCGAAGGATTAGAAGGGGTAGCCGATGGCGAGGTGGAAGGCGAGTGAGTCTTTGAAAGAGGGCATGTTGTAGTAGCCTGATTTGCCGGTGTCGTATGGGAGGTGGAGTCCGATGCCGAGGTCTCCTCTGACGACGAGCATTCCCATGTCGAATCTCAGTCCGAGGCCTGTGCCGAGCGCTAAGTCTTTGAAGAATGTTGATGCTTTGAGGTTGCTACCGGGACGCAGGGGGTCGTCTTTGAGCAGCCATACATTTCCGGCATCGAGGAACAGCGCTCCGCGGAACATTCCGTAGATGGGGAAACGATATTCGATGTTGAACTCAAACTTGAATGTACCGGTCTGGTCGAAATATCCATTTTCGCCGGCATCTTCTGCGCGATAGCTTCCGGGGCCTACGCTACGCACAGTGAAGGCTCGCACAGAGTTGGCTCCGCCGATATAGAATTGCTCGCTGTAGGGAACTTGCGAGGAGTTGCCATAGGCGTGTGCAGCTCCGACTCCGGCACGTGTCACGAGCCAATGAGAGCCAAAGAGGCGATGAGAGTAGACGAGCTGTGCGGTGCCTTTGACAAACTGCGAGAAGGGTGTGCCCAACAGGCGCTTTTCGCCTTCAGAGCCTGTCAATTCCCATATCGACCAGAAGATATTGCCTGCCTCGATGGCTGAGAATTGCCAGTTGAGGTGGTTGTCGCGGTCGAGGGAGCGATCCCATGTGTAGCTATATCCAATTTGTGGGATGAACTGATTGCGGAAACTCAATGCCACAGCGGGGTTGGCGTCCATGATGGAGTCGAACGTGGCGGTGGTGTGGAGCACCTTGGTATAGGCTAATTTGAAGAGAGTAAGAGTGGATGTGGAGTGGCGTGTTGGACGCCAGTCGTAGTTGAACGACGTGGAGAACTCTGCCATCTTGAAATAGTGGGGGCGATTGAGCAGGTCGGCATCGAGTGTGATGCGCGTAGAGTTGACATAGCGACGTGTGCGCGGAATGAAATTGGGCGCGAGCAACCGCGGAAAGGTCAATGCGGCAGAAAGGCCTATCTCATAGGAGTTGAATACCGAAGAGTTTTCGCCGCTATTGCCGCCGGTAGCCCACTCGTAAGCCCCGGTGAGATTGATGTTTAGCTGCTCGCCACCACCGAAGAGGTTACGATTGGTCAATCCGAGAGTCAATCCGGGGCCGAGGTAGCTATTTGACTTTGAGGCAACGTTGGCTTCGATAGAGGCTTCGAGTGGGGCGTCGAAAGTGCAATCGATATCCACATCGAGCAGGTCGGAGTCGGTTCTTGTAGAGTCGGGAGTTACCGACATATTTATAGCGTTGAATATCCCTAAGCGCGAAAGGTAGGTCTGGGTGCTGTTCATATTGCGCACCGAGAAAGTGCGTCCTTCGCGGAAGGTGACACACTCAGCGATCACCTCACGTCGCAATCGCGAGGGCATCATCTGTATCACCGTGCCGCGCCGAGTCTGAAAGGTGTCGGGCGTCCCCCCACCCTCGTTGCGGTTGATGCGTATGGTGACATTGCCTGTGCGATAGCGTCGCAGAGCCTCGGCGGGAGTGCTTGCGGCAATCTCCATCTTCAGGGCTATGCGCTGTGGTCCCACAGTGGAGTCGGCAAGGTATTCGATATATTCGGGGCGGAAATAGTAGTATCCATAGTTGCGTACGGCGTTGGCAATGCGCGTACGCTCGGCGTTGAGCGAGTCGATACAATATCTCTCACCACGTTTAAGATAACTGCTCTTCGCTGCCACCGAGTCGATCTTATGGAAGAGATGGCAAGTGTCGGGGAGCATATAGATCGAGTCGAGCCGATAGACCGGCCCGGCATTGATGGTGTAGGAGATGCGCGCTTTCTTCTTGTTGCGCTTGCTGTAGAGCAGCTCGTAGTCGGCTCTGCCGCGGAAATATCCGTTTTCGTCCAACAGTTCCTCGATCATCTTCGTACGTAACTCGGGACGTACATCCTCGATAAGCACAGGCTCACTCACCAATTTCTCGTAGAGCCAATGTTTCAGTCCCGAGGGGGGATTGTCCCAATTGTTATATACCCACAAGCCCACGGGGAATGGATGGCGGACGTAGGGAGAGAATAGCGGGTTGTTTGGGGCTATGCTAAGAGCCGTTTTGATAGCTTCTTCGGTCGCCTCATCGACTTCTTGACCCTGAGCGGCGTTGATTTCGATTTTCTTTACACCGGTATATAGCGTCTCATCCTCGCCCAATCGGCGAGTGGTGGAACATGCCGCCATAGCCATGAGAGCCAGCATGACAGCGATAATGCGCACTATGTTATTGACTGTCTGATTCATTGGATTTGGGTTTTACGGCCTCTTGCGAGGGAGATGAGCGGCGGAAAAGTTCGCGCAGAGAGCGCAATTTGCGTTTGTAGACAAAACCGACACCGGTCTGTATCACCTCTCCTTCGAGGATGCTTTCGTAACCCACATGTCGGAATAGTTTTACATACATCGAGCCGGATCGATTGAGCATATACTCAAATGATATATCGTTGATTAGATTTTGTGCGAAGTTCTCGTCGGCATCGGCATCGGTAGAGTAATTACCGCCAACGACGATCTTAAAACGATCGTTGAACAGGGCTTTCGACACGCGATAAGAGTAGCTCGTGGATGTGGACTTCGCACCATCTTTGGTGCTGTCGTATTGGTCGATGCCGAATGAGATGTCGACCCCCTTGATATTGTTGGCAGCCCAAGTGTTGATCTGTGACTCAAGGAACGAGTAGAGCGGATTGCCGATGATGTTACCGCTTGCCGACGAGCCGGGACCTGTGTAGGCATTGTAGAGGAGCATATTCATCGCTTGGTTGGCACGTTGCTCGGCGCTCATGGTCTGCAACTCGTTGGCTATCGTCACATCGTCTTTTGCTTCGAGGTCGAAGGTCACGTTCATAGCCGAAAGCGTACCGGTCACGTCGACCGAGACGTCGAAGTTGATCTGTCGGGAGTCTTGTCCTTCATTGCTCACGGTCACTCTCATATCATCGATGGCGCTGATGTTGAGTATCGGATTGAGCATATCGCCATTGAACGCCACGTAGCTACCGGCGACGAAGTTGAAGTGTTTTTCGGTCATGAGAGGCGGA
Source organism: uncultured Muribaculum sp. (assembly GCA_964637445.1). Lineage (GTDB taxonomy): Bacteria > Bacteroidota > Bacteroidia > Bacteroidales > Muribaculaceae > M3. Next base: position 9,323 of record CAZWWS010000058.1, on the reverse strand, counting down.
GTGTAGCGCACAAAGCCTTTGTCGATAGTGTAACGACCGGTAAAGCGGCTGTCGCCCATCGAGGTCATCGTATAGTTCATCTCTCCATCGCCTTGCAACTGCACACGATTGCCACCGTCGGTCGACAGATCGACATTGACAATGGCAGCTTCTTCCACTTTAAGAACTGCATCGATGTTCATCGCCATAGCCGAAGCCGCGGCAATAGTATCGGCCAAGGCCTCCGCCATGGCTACCGAGTCGGTAAACTGAATAAAGCGTACCATATCGCCGGCCTGCTGAGTGGCAATAGTCCCTTCGACGTCGCGCATGATGTAGGTGACATTCGTGCCACCAAGAATATCGAGATAGGCATCAATGTCCAACGTCTCCATATTGCCCCGAAGAGTAGCGTTGAGGTCGATAAACGCCTTTCCGTAGACATCGGCCTTTTTGCTCTTGTCGGAGCCAATCACTTGCATATCAGAGGCAGTCATTGCCAAATCGATTTTGGGAGAAGTAAGTTCTTTGAGGTCGACCGCACCATCGATCGCCAGCGGATTGTCGTTGACGCCTCGTATTGTATAGTCGGAGAAGGATATCACGTTGTCGACAATCGGAATGCGGTCGGGAGAGAACGAAAACGAGGTGCCTATCATGTCGACCTTTATCTTTGTGGAATCGAATGCCAGCGAGCCGTTGAGGATGGGATGAGAGGCATCGCCCGTGATGTCGATGTCGCCATTGAGCATACCATGGAACTCAGCCGTACCCTTAGGCATAAACGGATTGAGCACATGAAGCGGGAATTTTATCATCGAGAAGTCGAGTTGATAAGGACTCGACTTAGTGGTATCGTTGACCAAACCGTGGAGTTGCAGAGTCTTGATGCTGTCGATGAGCAAGTCGGCTCGCGCCATAATCTTGCCTTTCTTGTCGGTGGCCACGCCAAGGTCGAAGAGGAACGATCCAACGCGACGACGGTCGTAGTAGAACTCATCGAGAGCCAAAGTGCCCTTACCGCCCACGATGTCGCGTACATGGCGGAAAACCAAATCGGCAGAGAGGACACCACGCATCGGCGGCGCAAAAGGGGACATCGAGAGCCATTCGGAGATTTGCAATCCGGCAATCTGGAGTTTCATCTCCTTCTGTCCGACGAGCGAATCGATGGGCTGCGTGAACAGATTGAAATAGCTGTCGTCCGAGGTGAGTCGGAAATTGGCATCGGTGCGGTGGTTGGAGATATTGTATTCGATAAAATTGTCGGAATTCAAATTCCATTTTTTGTAACCAATGGTGGGGTCGTATGGAGCAAAGGCAATGCGAGCGACCGAGTCGGCAAGCGATGCCACCGCACCGATGTCGAATCCTACGGAGTCGGAAATGTTTTTCTGCTTCAGGAACACACACAGGCGATTGTCGGCGAGATACCCCTTGGCGTTGACGTGGGCGAAAGCGTCCATCGTGCCACGTCGGTTGTCGATCGAGGCATTATATACGAGGAAATTTTCATATTGCGAGGCATCAAAACTTATCGAATCAAGCCGCATAGAGCCGGAGCGGAAGCCGAGAGCCTGCCCTTCGAGGGAGAGCAGAGAATCGTTTTGGGCATAAAACGACAACGAGCGCAAGCCCATATCTGAAGCGTCGAGATATTGAGTCATGATGTTTTTGTTTCCGCCATCTACAGTGAGGTTGAATGGAGGAAGCGACTGCTGAAATCGCTTGACATCCAAGCTCTGCGCTGCGAGTTGCCGGTCGAGTTCGGTCATAGCAGATGTAAAGCCGACGAGCAAGCTATCAAGAGAGTTGGGGGCGACAAATCGTGCCGAAAGGTCGCGCTCGCGAAGCGACACGTCTGTATGAGCAGAATCGGCTGATATAGTGGCGGATATTTGGTCGGAGGTGAGCCGAGTGGCATCCATGGTCCAATCCAGTCCATCGATAGTCATTGTCACATCGTAGAGACCGCTCAGAGGGCTTACCGTTCCATTTGCAGCCACGGCAAGCGAGCCTTCCATCGGCGAATACGACAGATTGAGGCTGCGGAGGTCTAACTGACGGACATCGCCGGCGAGTTCAAAGCGATATTCCTCACCAACGATCAGAGCAGAAAGTTGCATATCACAGTCGGCATTGTCGTTGAGCGATACCACACCGACATTGATTTCGCTATTTTCGACTTGCGCCCATAGCTGAATGTTGCTATATGGGCGTTTGTCGTAGACAAGGTTGCTCACATGAGCATCGGCACGGAGTGATGCGCCGGAAGCCAACGGATTCAGTCCATGTCCTTGAGCATTGAAATCGGCAGTGATCACGCCTACTCCCATCAGAGGCATAAACGAGTTGACCGGAAAAGAGTCGAGAGCCAATACCACCTCGTAGTCCTCGGCAGTACCGCTCCAGCGGCCGTCCAACGCCAATTCTCCCGAGCCGGTTATGGCTTGCAGAGTACCATCGATTGTCCCGGAGCTCATCGCTACATTGCCGGTCAAGGTCATCGGCGGGATGTTGACTTGCTCCATCAGCTTTGCTTCCAGAAGTGTAGGCTTTATGAAGTCGACATTGTGAATTTCGCCATCAAGGTTAATCTCACCTCCGATGCGAGCGAGGTCCATCATTTTAAGCACACGGCCATCGGCAGCCAGTTCGAGATAGCCCGGCAGCGACGCTGAGACGTTGTGGAGACGCAGATTTCCTGCCGTGCCATCGACATCGGCAATGAGACGCAAATCGTTGTAGCGAGGCACCTGCCCAAGCAGAGGCTTCATAGACGGCATCAATAGTTCTAAATCGGGTATTCCCACCTTGGCATCAGCATCCAACCTCATCGGCACCGACTCATCGGCAGTGAGGTCGCCCATGCCCATATAGGCGTTAAGAGTTATGGCAGAGAACATCGTAGAAATGTCGAAATCGCCGATGGTCATGCCTACGGAATCCATCTCAAACAGTCCTTTAGCGTCAATAACCACCCCACATCGTTCGCGAGCCGAGAGATGAGTAAGTGGCACTCGTATCGACACACCGCGATTGTAGAACGAATCGACTTCAATGTTTATATTCGTGGCACTCAAATAGTTCATATCCAACCCCTCAGCAGGAACGACGCCGGAGGTGGCATATACTCCCGACGAGTTGGTGAGCATTACTTTCTCGGAAGTGATGGTCCACCGGTCGGAGGATGGAGCTTCTTCGGAGGCAATGGATGCTATCGTATCGGTCGGGACAGCTGGCGTGAGATAGGTTGCTGACACCGAGTCGACAGCAATCGACCGAGCGCTGATGTTGCGCCGACCGATGTCGACGATGCCCGATGCGAGTCGGGCAAATTTCACGTTGGCACCGAGCGAGTCGATTGTTGGGAGCATCTTCATGCAATAGTCGACGTTGCGCAGCGTGATGTCGGCGGCCTTGATGAGCCACGGCGTGGAAGCCGTGGTGTCGATAGGAGTGATGGCTGTGTCGGGACGCATCACCAAGTCGACCACTCCGCCATCGAGCGATGCGCGCGATACCTCGATGAGCGACTGCGACAAGTCGATAGCCGAGCCGTCAAGGTCGAATCGCTTCACGCGAGCCGTGAGATACATCAAAGAGTCGGGCGTACCCATACGATAATAGGCATCGTCGAGCGACGCAATGTCGACGGCGATTTGTCCGCGCAAGAGAGGGAGCAATTTCACATCGACCACCGCTTTGCGAGCAGCAATCATCGTATCGCCCGACGCTTCCCTCACAATCACTCCGCCAAGGTCGACGTCGAGAGGAAATTGCAACAGAAGATGCTCTATTTCAATGTCGAGTCCGGTAGAGGCCGACACTTTTTCCAACGCGATGTCCTTGACCAACCGCTGCACCGACGGGATATACAGCAACACCGGGATCATCCATATAACGATGACAATCCACATAATGGTCTTGAGCGCACGACGCAGCAATGTATTCTTTATCAGATGTGACACTATGCTTTTATCACTTGGTTTTTAGTTCTAAAACATAAAATTACAAGTTTTGTTTCAAATACAAGCAAAATCGCGTCAAAAAAAATTAGATTGATTATTTTTGCGCTCTGCCCTCATTGTATTAAATTTGCGAATAGCAAATATAGTGACCAATATTAACCATGAATTATACTCTAACGAAAGATGGAAAAGGAGAATAGATTGATGTCGCTTGACGCATTGCGCGGGTTTGATATGCTGTTTATAATGGGGCTTTCGGCTCTTGTGGTGGCGGTGTGCGGAATGTTTCCGGGGACGGCGAGCGATGCGATAGCGCAATCGATGGGGCATGTGGACTGGAATGGACTGCAACATCACGACACGATATTTCCATTGTTTTTGTTTTTGGCGGGCGTTTCGTTCCCCTATTCATTGGCAAGCCAACGAAAGAACGGGCGAACGCAGCGACAGATATACCTGAAGATTGTGCGCCGTGGAGTGATGCTTATTTTGCTCGGGATGGTATACAACGGGTTGCTACAACTGGACTTCGAGAATCTGCGCTGCGCGAGTGTGCTCGGACGCATCGGCTTGGCGTGGGCAGTGGCCGCCGCGCTATATGTGTGTTTCGGATTGAGGACGAGGATTGCCATTGCCGTGGCGATATTGGTGGGCTATGGAGCGCTATCGATATTAGTAGCGGCTCCTGATGTGCCGGGAGGAGATCCGCTCACGATGGAGGGATGCTTGGTGGGCTATGTAGACCGACTGCTTCTTCCGGGACGATTGATCTACAACGATGGGTGCTTTGACCCCGAGGGTTTGCTATCGGCTGTGCCGGCCGTAGTGACAGCAATGTTGGGGATATTCACGGGCGAACTGTTGCGGCTCCCACAAGAGCAAATGAATGGCACGAAGAAGACGCTACTGATGCTTGCCGGGGCGGCGGTGCTTGGAGCTATCGCATGGGGTTGCAATGGATTTCTGCCAATCAACAAGATGCTGTGGTCGAGCACGTTTGTATGTGCCGTAGGGGCTTATTCGCTCGCTATGATGGCGCTGTTTTATTACATCATAGATGTGAAAGAGTGCCGAAGTTGGACCATGCCGTTGCGCGTGGTGGGAATGAACTCTATCTCGATCTATCTTGCGCAAGAGATAATCAACTTTTGGGGAGTGTCGCACTTCTTTTTTGGCGGCATCGCGGGATGGTGTTCTGAGGGCTGGTCGGACGTGGTGCTTAATCTCGGCTATTTGCTCTCGTGCTGGGGCTTCTTGTATTTCCTCTACAAGCAAAAAGTCTTCTTGAAAGTGTAGCACCGGCGGAAAAAAAGATATTTTTTGACTGAAATATTCCGTCAAAAGAAAAAAAATGAGTAGATTTGCATTATAAATATCAATATAATAAAGATTAAGCCTGCTATACATATATAAATATCATTATAATGATAGTTATAATTAATCATGAAAGATCTATTTGAATACTCTACACCAGAGCTGGTACGCATGTTGGGTACTCGTTTTAAGGAATATCGAATGCGATGCAATCTGACACAAAAAGAAGTGTCAGAGCTGTCAGGCGTAGGCCTTACTACGATACACAAGTTTGAGAATGGAACGGCAGGCAATCTTTCATTGTCAACATTTCTTCTCTTATTGAAGGTGGTAGGTCAGATAAACTCTTTGGACGATCTTTTGCCCGAATTACCGGAATCGCCCTATCTTATGCGTAAAGATGAGAAGAAAACGCAACGAATCAGACACTCTAAATAAGTCATACCGACATGATAAAGTCTTTAAAAATAATACTTTGGGATGAAGAAATAGGTCGTTTGGCTTGGGATGAGCGCCGACGCCTTTCGTACTTCACATATAATCCTGATTTTATCAAAAAGGGATTAAACATATCTCCTTTGTTTGCACCAATTGATGGAGTCAGAGGGCTGTTGCCTGTTTGGGGTGAGGATGCAAAAATTTATCAGAAACTCCCGGCATTTGTTGCAGATTCTCTGCCGGATGCATGGGGCAACCAACTATTTGATCTATGGCGAGGGCAACAAAAATTATCTAATTCGGAGATAAATCCGTTGGACAAACTCTCTTTTATCGGCAAAAGAGGTATGGGTGCATTAGAATTCATACCGGAAGCTAACAGAGAACACCGAGCAGGAAAGATAGATGTCAAATCATTGGCGGATTTGGCTGAACGCATTTTCATAGAAAGGGAAAATGCCCGTATAATGCCGGAGGAATCCATCACCATGCAATCATTGTTGACAGTAGGCACCTCAGCAGGTGGACGTCAGCCAAAGGCGATTATAGCCATAAACAGAGCGACAGAAGAGATACGAAGCGGTCAGATTGCCGGATTGGAAGATTATGACTATTACCTTCTTAAATTCGGCAACTCTGAATATTGTTCTGCAGAATTGGAAATGACTTATTATAAGTTGGCGACTATGTCGGGTATCAATATGATGCCATCCGAATTATATCCCGTGGATGGAAACAATCATTTCTTGACCAAGCGCTTCGATCGTGATGGCAAGAAAAAGATACATACACAGACTTTGGCTGCCATATATCCCGATGCTGAGAGCTATGAGCAATTGATTTCTGTTTGCCGTAAACTTCATCTACCTGAGGCTGATTGTCAGGAAGTATTTCGAAGAATGGTTTTCAATATATTGTCGAATAACACAGACGACCATAACAAAAACTTCTCATTCGTCATGAATGAAGATGGCTCTTGGCGTCTGTCTCCGGCTTATGATATTACCTATATCATCGACAAAGGAGGCTATTTGCCCAATAAGGATCATTGTATGTATATTCGAGCCAAACTGCATGACATCACACGATCAGATGTTATTGAATTTGCTCGCGATAATGGCATTCGTCGTCCGGATGCTATCATTAGGGATGTTGTTTCTTCATTGAAACAATTCCGTACCATAGCTACTGATAATGGAGTTTCCGAATCATGGATTGGCAGAGTTGAATCAACCATCGTTGAACAGTTGAAAGCATGGGGCGAATGGGAGTACGAAACTGCAGATATTGCAATAGAAATCAATGGGCATACTGTTAGCAATATACACATTGAGCAGACCTATAAGGGCAACTACCATTTGCTGGCAAACATAGATGGCACGGAACGAAAATTTGTCATCACTAAAAACAAAGAAGAGTTTGCATCTATTGAGCAAATCGGGTTGGCAAACCTAACGGTTGACCAACTGAAAGCAATGGTTGCTAAGTATTTCAATCTGTGAGTTAGGTCATATTTATGAAGATCGAGGAAGCCATAGTATACTGTCTCGCAAGCCAGAATCGAGGGATGCGAACGGAGCAAATCGCGGAAATGATCAACCGCCAACGACTGCATATCCGCAAGGATGGGCAACCGGTTACGGCCAATCAGGTTTATGCCGTGGTTTGTCGCTATCCAGATATATTTATCAAGGCAGAAGGGCGGATTATGTTGATGATATAACCGGACAAATTATGTTAGCATACACATACATTGAGAAAGGGAAGTTTGCGTTAGTAGAGAAGCCGAAGCCCCTGTTGATGGAATCTACAGATGCCATTATTCGAGTGACGATGAGCAGCATCTGCACAAGCGACTTGCATATCAAGCATGGCAGTGTGCCTCGCGCAGTGCCGGGCATAACGGTTGGACACGAAATGGTAGGCATAGTCGAAGAGGTTGGCGCGGAAGTCAGCCTTGTAAAGCCGGGCGATCGCGTGACGGTGAATGTGGAGACCTATTGCGGAGAGTGTTTCTTCTGCAAGAATGGCTATGTGAACAATTGCACCGATCCGAATGGCGGATGGGCACTCGGATGTCGAATCGATGGCGGACAGACGGAATATGTGCGTGTCCCCTTGGCTAATCAAGGGTTGAACCGTATTCCCGACAGTGTGACCGATGAACAAGCGCTGTTTGTCGGCGATGTGTTGGCTACAGGCTTTTGGGCTGCTCGCATCACCGAGATAACCGAAAACGATACGGTGCTGATTATAGGAGCGGGACCTACCGGAATCTGCACCTTGCTTTGCGTGATGTTGAAGCAGCCAAAACGCATCATTGTGTGCGAGAAGTCAGAAGAAAGACGACAATTCATTCGTGAGCATTACCCCGATGTATTACTCTGCACTCCCGAAGAGTGCAAAAAGTTTGTTCTCAAAAACAGCGACCATGGAGGAGCCGATCGTGTGATTGAAGTAGCCGGAGCCGACGACACTTTCCGCTTGGCTTGGGAATGTACCCGCCCGAATGCCATCGTAACGGTAGTAGCACTTTATGACCGGCCGCAGACACTTCCTTTACCCGAAATGTATGGCAAGAACCTCACATTCAAGACCGGTGGCGTAGATGGATGCGATTGCAAGGAAGTTCTTCGACTGATTGAACAATGCAAGATTGACACCACTCCACTCATCACACATCGCTTCCCCTTGAGTGAGATTGAAGAAGCCTATCGCATTTTCGAGAATAAAATGGAGGAAGTCATCAAAGTGGTAATAGTTTAGTACGCGTCAGAAATAGATACCTGATCCAACGAGACCTATCACCACACATGAATATTACACCCAAATTTCGCAGATTCATGGCATGCGCTAAATCCAATGTATCAAAGAAAAAAAATGTATCAATATATTTTAATTTTTCATGACTATATTGATACATTTTGTGTTAGTTTAATCTGAATGGTTATTTTAATTAGAATTTATATCCAAGAGATATTGTGAGATTTGAGTTTTTAGCACTTGGTGTTAAATCTATCCCCCCATCGGCATCATTTTCAAATTCTAAACCAGAGTCTTTATAAATATCAACAAAGCCCCAATCATATCCAAGCGAGAAAGTGTATTTATTCTTTAACTCAACTCCTACTCTAAGTCCTGCACCAATATCAAATCTTTTTAACCCTCCGTCACCGAATGTATCTATCTTAGTTTTTGATTGTGATATTGTAGTGTTATATCCACTATCATAGTCGTAATCACCCTCTATATAGGTGTCTGTAGTTTCTAATTTTCCACCGATTCCATAAGCAATATATGGTCCGACTTCACCATATATTGATAGATTTTCATTCACATTGTGCTTGTAACCAATATGAATAGGAATTTCTAAATAGTAGGCATTTGTTGTTGCTTTGCCAAGTTCGCCATAATCTTGTTTACACCCTTTAAGCGATATAAATGCTCCTGCATTTGCATAAACACCATTAGCAACAGATGGTAATGCCATTTCGGCTTTAGCACCTAAATGAAATCCAATTTTGTTGCCCAAACCTCCAATGTCAGAATTGTTCATACCTACAACTGCTTCCCATTGTAAGTTTTTGAATGTCTCACTTTGTGCCGACATTGAGCAAACGC
>CAZWWS010000057.1:0-14615 GCA_964637445.1 uncultured Muribaculum sp. | reverse complement strand
ATAATTACGATTATGTTAAATAGCACAAGTCGCGTGGAGAACCGACGCCCTATTAAAAGAAACGATGCCTAAATTTGGTGATTTGGGCATCGTCAATGAGATTATAAAATAACGAAATATTTAATCGGTGAAATATGAGTCTGGTAAAGTTCGACAATTATATTGTGAAGCCATGATTTCTCCGTATGCTCCGGCTGATCGCAGTGCGAGCAGATCTCCGCGAGATACTTTCGGAAGCGATTCTTTTTCGCCAAAACAATCGCTTGATTCACATATCGGTCCAACTACGTCATACGTTTCTTTGGGCTCATTGCTTGTGAGATTCTGAATTAAATGGTGCGCTTGATATAACGCCGGACGAATGAGTTCTGTAAAACCGGCATCGACAATGGCGAATTTCTTTTCAAGCCCTTCTTTTACATATAATACGCGAGTGATAAGTGTTCCGCATTGTGCAACTACCGAACGCCCTAATTCAAAGTGAAGTTCCTGATTATCACGTAGTTTTAGATTTCTGCGGAATGTGCCGAAATATCCTTCGAAATCCGGTATCGGATTATCATCAGGATTGTCGTAATCAATACCTAATCCGCCTCCGACATTGATTGTATGCAACTTAATGCCTTTGGCTTCAATCTTATCTTGAAGAACGTTAATTCTTTCACAAAGGATTCCAAAAGGCGTATTGTCAGTGATTTGTGAGCCGATATGGAAATGAAGTCCGATTAAATTTATCGACGGAAGTTGCATGCAACGGTCTACCATTTGGTCTAACAATTCGAGCGATATGCCAAATTTATTTTCGGCTAAACCGGTAGTAATATAATGATGAGTGTGTGCGTCGATATTTGGGTTGACACGCAATGCTACGTTTGCAATTTTTCCCTTTTGGGAAGCCAACTCGTTGATTATTTCAACTTCAGGAGCAGATTCAACATTGAAACATGCAATGTTTAGGTCCAACCCTAAGTTTATTTCCCAATCGCTCTTCCCTACTCCGGCATATACGATCTTATCGGCAGAAAAACCCGCATTAACCGCGGCTTTAATTTCTCCTCCACTTACGCAATCGACCCCCAGCCCGGCTTTGTTTATCTCTTTCAATATAATTGGGTTGGCATTTGCTTTTATTGCGTAGTGAATACAGTAATTCTTCTCAGGAGAATATGTTTTTATCGTGTCTAAAGTCTTTCTGAGTAGACCGAGATCGTAGAAATAAAGGGGAGTGCGTTGCTTTTGCAACTCCCCTATTGGAAATATTGTCATAGTTGGTTAACTACGTTATTTACTTTTTGTTTTTGAAAAGACGATCGCTGAGCAAGTTAAGAGCTTGTACTTTGTCTTCTTTGCGAACGAGGAATGAGATATTATAGTTGCTACCTCCGTATGAAATCATACGAACGGGAATCTCCTTGAGGGCATCGAGTGCTTCAGCTTCGAATCCGCGGTTTTGCCACTCAAGATCTCCCACCACGCAGATGATTACCATGTCTTTATCAACCGTAACGGTACCAAACTTTTTAAGGTCGTCAAGGATTGAGGTAAGGTTGCGTTCGTTGTCGATAGTGACTGAAACACCAACTTCCGATGTGGCAATCATATCGATTGGGGTTTGGTATGTTTCAAAAATCTCAAACACCTTGCGGAGGAATCCGTAGGCCAAAAGCATACGTCCCGATTTGATCTTGATTGCTGTGATGTTGTCTTTGGCTGCTACAGCTTTTATTGAACAAGACGCAGTAGTGTTGTATATCAATGTACCGGGAGCGTCGGGTTGCATCGTATTGAGAAGACGTACCGGAATATTGTTAAGTTTCGCAGGAAGGATGCATGTCGGGTGTAATATTTTTGCTCCAAAATACGCAAGCTCGGCAGCTTCTTCAAAGTGAAGTTGACTAACCGGTTCGGTGCCTTCAACAAATCGAGGGTCATTGTTGTGCATACCATCGATGTCGGTCCAAATTTCAATTTCTTCAGCGTTAATGGCTGCACCAATAAGAGATGCTGTGTAGTCGCTGCCTCCGCGTTGGAGATTGTCTATTTCTCCGTAGGCATTGCGACAAATGAAGCCTTGGGTGATATATATGTCGGCATCGGCATGCTTTTCAAGTTGAGAGTTTAGCTTTTGCTTTATATATTGAGCGTCCGGTTCTGCGTTTTTATCCGTACGCATAAAGTCAAGCGCAGGAAGCAACTCCGAATTTACACCTTGTTCTTGAAGGTACAAGTTCATCATCGCTGTTGACATCAATTCGCCTTGTGCAAGGATTTCTTTTTCTTCAAAAAGAGTGAAAATGTCCTTGGTGAACGAACGAATATAATTGAAGCAAGATTTGACCTCTTTAAGAGCTTTATCTTTGTATTCTTGAGTGTTGTATAGCTCTTCTATTGTTTTGGCATATTTTCTCTCTAATGCATTGATAGTCTCTTTGGCTCCATCGATGTTTTTCTTATATAGGTAGTCAGATATTTCAACAAGAGAGTTGGTTGTACCTGACATAGCAGAAAGAACAATAATGTTTTTGCCACGCTCTGTAACGAGCTTAGCTACTTCTTTTATTCGCTGTGCCGACCCTACTGAGGTGCCACCAAATTTGAGGACTTTCATTCTATGATATTTATTATTTTATGATGATTAATTAATATCGGTCAAAACTTTCTGCAAAATTACAAATTTGCGATAAAATATCGATTATTATACCGAAAATAATGTATTAATTGACTAATTATTTGCATCGAATTGCTCTTCGAGTACTTGTTTACTATCGCAACGTATGATTCTGGCCGGGAACTGTTCAACTAATGATAGATTGTGAGTCGCCATAATGACAGCGGTGCCTTCTTGTGCTATATGGTGCAAATATCTTACGATTTGTTCGCCTGTGGTCGGATCTAAATTTCCGGTTGGCTCATCAGCGAGAATCAGTGCAGGTCGATTTAAAAGTGCTCGGGCAATTACTATTCGTTGTTGCTCTCCTCCTGATAGTTCGTGTGGCATTTTATAGCTTTTATTGAGCATGCCAACCTCTTTTAGTACTTCTTCAATACGTTCATCGATTTCGGAATGATCTTTCCATCCGGTTGCTTCAAGTACAAACTTTAGATTGTCATAGATATTCCGATCTGTAAGTAGCTGAAAGTCTTGGAAAACAATACCAATAGAGCGACGGAGCATCGGAATATCTTTGCGCTTGATATTCTCTAATTCAAAATCAAGAACTTTGGCGTTGCCTTGTGAAATTGGCACTTCGGCATACATTGATTTCAGCAAACTACTTTTCCCACTACCTACTTTGCCTATTAGATAAGCAAATTCACCGGTTTGTAGTTCAAAGTTTACATGTTTTAATACAACATGTTCTTTGCGAAGAATTTCTACATCTGAATATTTGACGATGCTCATATCGCAGTATTTTTATAGTTGGCTTATTCTTTATGGCGCTTTACGAGTTCCTCCGCAAGTTCCTCTATACGATGACCTTTTGATGTGAGTAAAACGATGAGATGGTAGATGAGATCGGAGGCTTCATAGATAAGACGATCGTCAGTCCCATTGGTAGCCTCAATAACAGTTTCGACAGCTTCTTCACCAACTTTCTGTGCCATTCTGTTAATACCTTTTTTGAACAAAGAAGTGGTATATGAGCCTTCTGGCATTTCGTCGTGACGTTGTTGAATGAAGTCTTGAAGATAGCGGAAAAATTCCACTCCCCATTCGTTTGATTCACCCCAGCATGTATCGCTTCCGGTATGACAAACAGGTCCCACGGGCTTTACTTTGATAAGGAGGGTGTCGTGGTCGCAATCTTCAGCGATGGATACTACATTCAAGAAATTACCACTTTCTTCGCCCTTAGTCCAAAGTCTGTTTTTAGTTCTGCTAAAAAAAGTAACTTTCCCAATCTCAAGGGTTTTCATGTAGGCTTCTTTATTCATAAAACCTAACATAAGTACATTTTTAGTTCGAGCGTCTTGTATAATTGCTGGAACTAATCCTCCCATTTTGTCGAAATCTATATTCATATCTTAGTAATTTTATAATCTGATGTTGATTTTTTTGTCGTACAAATACTGCTTCAAATCTCGGATAGGGATTTCATTGAAATGAAAAATGCTGGCAGCTAATGCGGCATCAGCTTTGCCTTCTGAAAATACGTCATAAAAATGAGAGTAGTCCCCTGCTCCACCTGAAGCGATAATTGGGATAGAGAGTTTTTGATGAAGCTCTGCTAAGGCATCACAAGCAAACCCTGTTTTCACTCCATCGTGATCCATGCTGGTAAATAATATTTCACCGGCACCTCTCTCTTGGGCTTCATAGGCCCAATCAACTAATTGAAGATTAGTTGGAATTCGCCCTCCGTTTACATGACATATCCACTTGCCATCAATAAATCTTGCGTCAATGGCCGTGACACAAACTTGATTTCCAAATCTGTCAGCTATGTTATTAATTAACTCGGGATTGCGGATTGCGGCTGAATTTATTGATATTTTGTCAGCTCCGGCACTTAGTAGTTTCTCTACATCGGCCACATCGCTAATGCCACCGCCGACAGTGAATGGAATACTGACATTTTCAGCTACTCGTTTTACGAGATCGATAAATGTTTTGCGACCTTCGTGAGAAGCCGTAATATCAAGATATACCAATTCGTCAGCCCCATCTTCGCTATACTTTTTACCTAAAGCAACAGGGTTTCCGGCATCGCGGAAGTTGACAAAGTTTACTCCCTTGACGGTTTTTCCATCTTTAACATCGAGACATGGAATGATGCGTTTTGCTAACATATCGGCTATCTGTTAATGTTTAAACGAGAAATATCGTCAAAAGAAATACGACCTTCGTATATCGCTTTACCTACGATTACGGCAGGGATATCAGCTTTGTCGAGTTGTTCGACATCATTCATAGAGCTGACACCACCACTTGCAATAATATAGGCAGATGGTATTTCTTGTTTAATCTTTTTGTAAAGTTCGATTGATGGGCCGGACAGAGTCCCATCAACATTTATGTCGGTTGATATTATCTGGCTGATACCTCTTTTAACATAGGTACTAATGAATGGTATAATCTCAATATCGCTATCAGATGTCCATCCCGAGGTTGAGATTTTACCATCGCGTGTGTCAGCTCCAAGAATAATTTTGTCAGCTCCGTATAATGTTATCCATCGATACATGGTTTCAGGCGATTTTACAGCGATACTTCCTCCGGTTATCATGGATGCACCACAATCAAAAGCTATATGGAGATCTTCATCACTTTTGAGTCCGCCACCAAAATCAATCGTAAGATTTGTATTATTAGCTATTCGTTCCAATACTTTATGATTGACAATGTGGTTTGATTTGGCTCCATCAAGATCGACCAAATGCAGACGTGTACAACCGACATCCTCAAATCTACGCGCTATATCAAGCGGATTATTTCCGTATGTGGTTTTATTGTTATAATCTCCACGAGTAAGGCGAACACATTTACCATCTATAATATCAATAGCCGGAATAATATCAATCATAACTCTATAAATTTTTTAATGATTAATTCTCCAATGTCGCCACTTTTTTCGGGATGAAATTGCGTAGCGTAAAAATTATCTTTATGAAGAGCCGCACTAAATGGCAGTATGTAGTCTGACGTAGCGATACTATAATCGCACAAAGGAACATAATAGCTATGCACGTAATACACATATTTGTTTACTAATTCTTGTGGAATAAGATCATTACTACGAATACGTGTGATTGTATTCCACCCCATGTGAGGTATCTTCTGCTCGGGAGACGAAGCCTCGAACTTGCGAACATCGATATCGAAAATCCCAAGGCAATCTGTTTCTCCTTCAGCAGAATAAGAGCAAAGGAGTTGTTGCCCAATACATATACCGAGTACCGGCTGAGTCAAACTACGAATAAGTGAGTCAAGTTTATGTTGGCGAAGGTATGCCATAGCAGAACTTGCTTCGCCAACTCCGGGAAATATAATCTTATCGGCCGAGCGTAATTCGATAGGATCATCAGATATTGTAGCTGAAAGTCCAAGTCGTTTTAAGGCACATTCTACCGAGAAAATATTTCCGGCATTGTATTTTATGATAGCTATATTCATTGATTTAGCTAAATACTACAGTTTTATTTTTATAAGTGAGAATTTTGCGTTGAATATGCTTTTCGACAGCTCTTGATAGAACTATCTTTTCGAGGTCGCGTCCTTTCTTTACCAAATCATCGATAGTGTCCTTGTGTGTTATTCGCACGATGTCTTGTTCTATTATGGGGCCGGCATCGAGTTCGGTCGTTACATAATGACTGGTAGCACCAATTAATTTGACGCCTCGTTCGTAGGCTTTGTGATATGGCTTAGCTCCAACAAAAGCCGGTAAGAATGAATGGTGAATATTGATTATTCGGTTTGGATATCTGTTTATGAAATCCTCTGATAAAACTTGCATATATCGAGCAAGGACAATAAAGTCAATATCATATTTTTCAAGCAATTCAAATTCACGCTGTTCCATCTCCGCTTTGTTGTCGCGATTGACGGGTATAACCTCATATGGGATATTGAATTGCTCGCCAACAAAAGCCAAATCGGGATGATTGCTTATAATCACAGGAATTTCTACATCCCATTCTCCGGCCGTGTATCGAGCCAATATGTCATAAAGACAATGAGACATCTTTGATACAAATATAGCCATCCGTTGACGACGACTCGTAAAGCTGAGTTTATATGTCAATTGATAACGTTGACCATATAATGTTTGGAAATAATCACTGATTTTTTCGGCCGGAATAATGAAATTATCAAGATCCCACTCTACTCTCATATAGAAAATGCCATTTACTTTATCTACATATTGGTCAAGATATTCGATATTACCTTGATTAGTAGTGATAAATTCAGTGATTACAGCAATTATGCCCGGTTGGTCGGGGCAATGCATGCAAAGTACAGCTGTATTTTTATTATTCTTTTCCACCTTAGATTGTATTATGAAATGCAAAGGTAGGTATAATATATTAAAATGACAACTTAATGAGCATATTTATTGACTTTTTGCAAGAATATAGCGCATTTTATTCGCAAATTATAAATATTAAAGGCAAAAATCGGCTGTGCCGAAATGAGCACAACCGATTATATATCCGAATAATGAATATGACTATTATTTATCTAACCTAAAGTTATAAGAGATGACACTAATTACTATCCCCCAATAGATAAATGCAATAGATACAAGGAAGCTTACCATCATCATATCTTGAAGTACTCCCCCCTCGATAAAATAATAGCCAATCAAAAGCATCAATATCCCACTTATAAGATGTAGCCACCAATAACGCTTTCCGACTAAATATGCTCCATCCATTATGGCTATTACACCCCAATAGATAAAAATCAAAGCAAACATATACGGCAAAATTATCTCAGATAGTACGATGCTACGCACAAGGACAAAACCGATAAAAATATCCAAAATTCCTCCGGCGAGCCACCAGCCCCACCCTTTAGGTCGAGATTGTCCCGATGCCACAATCAGTTGAACAACCCCTAATAGAATAAGTATCCATCCAAATAGACCAGATGCGACCTCATATCCTATCATCGGCCACAGCCAATAAGCCAAGCCACATATCATCATAAGAATTCCTACGGCAAGGAGTGCCCACCAATATTTGGTACGCCCCCAATAATTAGATGTTGAAATTTTCATTGTAACTTCTGTTTTAAATGTTAATGAATAAAATTACATTCATATAACAATATTTTCATATATTTTGTTGATTCCGAAATTCATTCTTCGATATTCCGATGGGTTTTTGTAATTTTGCATTATGATATATCCAACCTCATTCGAAAATAAAATCGGATTCAATACAATCCGGGTACTTATAAAGGCACATTGCATATCTTCTCTTGGGGAATGTCATTGTGATGAGATGTCGTTTTCCGACGATTTTGAGATTGTAAGGCATCGGCTTGCTTCAACAGCTGAAATGCTACAAATAATTGAGTCTGCGGAGCATTTTCCACTCGATAATGTTCATGATGTGACCGAAGCAATCACGACCACACGTATCCCGGGTACTTTTATGCCTGCATCCGATTTGCTTCGCGTTAGGCAGTCTCTTGGGGCTATCGTGGATATTGTAGCATTTTTCCGTAATCGTCGTAATGATGAAGGCGTGTCTTCTTATCCACTCCTTGATCAATTGGCTCAGCAGATGAAGCCTCTCCCTTTGATTATAACGATGATTGAGCGCATTCTGGATCGGTATGGAAATATTAAAGATAATGCATCTCCGGAGTTGGCGGAGATACGAAGAGCATTAGCGGCAACTACCGGAACCATCAATTCAGCCATGCGCAGAGTATTAGGAGCAGCAATAGCGGCCGGATATGTTGAGGCTGATACCAAACCTTCGGTACGCGATGGTCGATTGGTAATACCGGTAGCTCCAATGTACAAGCGCAAAATATCCGGTATCGTTCATGACGAATCAGCTTCGGGTAAGACGATATTTATAGAGCCGGCTGAGATTGTTGAAGCCAATAATCGTATTCGAGAGCTACAGATGGATGAACGTCGCGAAATAACTCGAATACTCATTTCTGTTGCGGATGAAATGCGGCCATTTATTGATGATATGCTCGCCGACTATGCAATACTCGGCGAGATAGATTTTATTCATGCTAAGGCGCTGTTTGCACAAGATATTGATGGGCGCATGCCGATGTTAGATGATGTTCCTCACGTTGAATGGTATCATGCTACCCACCCTCTTCTATTGTTGTCGCTTCGTCGACAAGGCAAAGAGATAGTACCATTAGACATCGCTCTTGATAATCAGCATCGCCTTCTTATTATTTCCGGCCCTAATGCCGGAGGTAAGTCTGTGTGTCTTAAGACGGTAGGAGTTGTGCAATATATGGCTCAATGTGGTGTGCTCCCTCCGATGTATGAAAATTCCCACATTGGCATTTTCTCCGATATAATGGTCGACATTGGAGATGACCAATCTATAGAGGATGATTTAAGTACATATAGTTCTCATTTACGCAATATGAAAGTATTTCTTAATAAAGGAAATGGAAAATCATTAGTACTGATAGATGAATTTGGTGGCGGTACTGAACCTCAAATAGGAGGGGCAATCGCTCAAGCGATATTAAGGCAGTTCAACAATCTGTCTATGTGGGGTGTGATTACTACCCATTATCAGAATTTGAAACATTTTGCAGAAGATACAGATGGCTTGGTCAATGGTTCGATGCTCTACGACCGCCATTTGATGCAACCGATGTTCCGTCTATCGATAGGCAATCCGGGTAGCTCTTTTGCGGTGGAGATTGCTCGTAAAATAGGTTTGCCCTCTGAAATTATCACCGATGCAGAGGCGATTGTGGGAAGTGACTATATCAACATGGACAAATATTTACTTGATATCACTCGTGATAAGCGATATTGGGAAAATAAGCGAACCGCAATACGGCAGAAGGAGAAGAAACTCGAACAAGTACTTGAGCGCTACGAGGAAGATGCATCTCAGTTGAGAGAGAAACGCCGCGAAATCATAGCAGAAGCTAAGCAAGAGGCACAACGGATACTTGATAGCAGTAATGCATCGATAGAGCGTACGATTCACGATATAAAACGAGCGCAAGCAGAGAAAGAAAAAACTATTGAAGCTCGACGCCGCTTGCAAGAGGAGAAAAAACGGCTGAATGAAAGCGATCTCCATGGTGAGCATCCATTGCTTAATAAAGCGCCAAAAACTAATAAAGCACCAAAAACTCAACCATCCGTAAAGGCCGAGCAACGACCTATTGCAGTTGGCGATGTTGTGAAGTTGGATGGACAGGGTACTCCGGGAAAGGTGCTTGAACTGCAAGGCTCTAATGCTGTTGTGGTATTTGGAATGCTAAAAACTACGGTTAAAGTTGATCGTCTGAAGCATACCCTTGCCAAGATGGAAAGTGGAGTGAAAAATGCGTCGTTTGTCAGTAGCTCAACATCTGACAGTTTGCGCAATCGTCAGTTGAATTTCAAGCAAGAGATTGATGTGCGTGGTATGCGTGTAGAAGAAGCTGTGCAAGCCATCACCTATTTTATTGACGATGCGATTCAATTCAATGCAAAGCAAGTTCGCATATTACATGGAACTGGTACGGGTGCGCTTCGTCAGTATCTACGTCAATATCTTGATACCGTGGACGGAGTGAAGCGCTATCGTGATGAGCATGTTCAATTCGGTGGAGCCGGAATCACGATTGTTGAGTTAGAATAAAGCAAGAGACAATCGGACTGCAAAAACTATTGTCAAAAAATATTTTCGATGTATTTCAGAATATACCAATATTTTGATGTACTTTTGTGTAATTAAATTAAATTGTGTAGAAAATGCGGAAAATCACTACTAAATTTTATACAAAGGTCGCTATTGTAGCTACATTATTATTGAATTCTGCTGCTGCATCAGCTGAAGATGGTTATGAAATGCAGATTGACAACTCCTTTAGTGAATATACCGGAGTTCAGGTTGATGATACTCGTCGTATGTGGATAAAGTCAAAGTGGATTCGCTCGTATGATCGAGGGAATTGGACTGAAGATGTGGAAACAGAAATAAAGGACGCATCAACATTGTATGTCCGAAACAGAATCATATATGTGCATGGCACGTATGATAGCTCTACAGAAAAGTGCACTTTCCTTCGATATGATGCTGTAACAGGAGAAGAATTGGATCCAATTGAAATCGATTTTTCGCAAGTTGAATATAAGCCCGAAGGAGGATATATTGCTCTCAGAGAAGATGATGCCGGAATGGTTTATCTAATCAGCGCTTGTACATCATCTAATTATGTAATATCATTTCATACAATTGATTTAGATAACAGCAAAATAGTTAAATCGTATTGTATGGATGCGAGTCCACTAAAAATAAATGGGTCAAGTCAGATGATTTGTTATCCAAGGGTATATGGCGATATTAAAAATGGGACATTTGATATTTGTGCTATAAACAGTGATAGTAAAACTATTAATGGTATCTCAAATGTAACAACGTGCTTATATAAAGTGGTTTATAAAGATAGTGCGATTGAAGAATTGTTCTGCTATTCATTAGACGGAAATATTCGATACAATGCCGAAACGCAAATATTATATTTAAATGATAATGGAATCCTTTTAGAATCTGAACATAGAAATCCAACGTATTTTTATAAGTATTATGATGGAACGTTTAAAACTTCGTATATAAATGACGACCAAGCATATTATCCATTAACTCAAAATCTAACTAATGTTATCGGTGCTCATTTTTTTGAGCATAGTGGTGTTTATATGGTTGTTTTCTCTCCGACATATAAGAAAAATAACCCACACTCATATCGTATATTATGTATCCAAAACGAAGATATGTCGAAATGGATACATAGTGATGATTCATACAAAGAGTCATATGAAGAATCGAATGGTGAAGGTGTGTTCAAAATGTGGGATATTGCTACGTTTATAAGTAGTTTGCCCTTTTCTATAATGAAATCGAGTGTTTCCACTTTGGCTTATACCGTAAACAATGGAACAAATACGGATTTATATGTATATACTTCGGGATTAGGTCTTGCGGCTTATAGTATAATCGGCCCGGGAACAACAACCGAAGAAGATATTGCGGAATGTGATTCCTCTTACTCAATAGACAATAATATTGTTACTACTGATGAACCATGTGACATTGCGGTTTATAATATCCATGGCGATGAGGTTCGCTCAGCGACTAATGTATCAAGCCTTTCATTATCCGATTTGTACAAAGGAATATATATTGTGAAGATGAGCAATAATTCAGAGGCAATCAAGGTTGCAGTACGATAATATATCCGCAGATTCAATCTCTTTGTCGATGGCGTAACATTTTTTTAGTAAGCGTATTTCTTCATTTCAATTGATTGAGCTATCTTTGTAGGATATAAACATTGATAATGATATCTCGAATAATAAAAGAAAGCAAAATAAAAGCTTTGCGTCAGCTACTTGAGCAGAGTGAGAAAATAGTGATAACGTGTCATCTGTCGCCCGATGGTGATGCCATAGGCTCTTCATTGGGCTTATTTCATGTGTTGACTTCTATTGGCAAAACAGTCAATGTGGTCACACCCGATTTGTTGCCCAAAAGCTTAATGGGATTGGCGGGAGCGCGCGATATTCTCCCCTACACGAGATATAGCGAATTTGCCGACCAATTGTTTCAAGAAGCAGATTTAATAGTATGTCTTGATTTCAACTCATTGAAGCGAGTTGACAAAATGAGTACGATATTGGCAAAAGCAACCGCTCCAAAGGTTTTGATTGATCATCATTTGGGCCCGGAGAATTTCGCCGATGTAATAATCTCACACCCGGAGATGTCATCGACATGTGTACTACTTTTTAGAGTACTCTGTCGATTGGAGCTATTAGATAAGATCGACAAAAAAGCAGCAGAATGTATTTACACCGGAATGATGACCGATACGGGTAATTTTACATACAATTCCAATGACCCGGATACATATGTCATTATAGCTGAATTATTGAGAAAAGGTATCAATAAGGACGCACTATATTCGATGGTGTGCAATACTAATTCTGAATCGCGACTCCGATTGAATGGTTATGCTGTAAATAATAAAATGGAATTGTTTCCCGAACATCAAGCAGCATTAATCACATTGACGAACGACGAGTTAAAAGAATTTGATTACGAAAAAGGAGATACTGAGAGTCTTGTAAATGTACCTCTAAGTATTCCCGGAATTACGTACTCTATATTTTTACGCGATGATGTGGAATACATAAAAGTCTCAGCTCGCAGTAAAGGTGACTTTGCTGTAAATCGCATCTGCGAACAATATTTCAATGGCGGTGGGCATAAAAATGCTGCTGGCGGTGAATTTTATGGAATAATGGAAGAGGCTGTAGGTCAATTCATGTCGTTGCTAAGTGAAAATGATAAATATTTGCCCAAAATATAATTATACAGAAATGAGATTAATAAACAAATTAACGATTGTGTCGGCATTATTCTCCGCATTGGCGTTTATGTCATGTAGTGATGGTAAAAGCTATGCTGAGTTGCTCGATGATGAGAATAAAGCAGTAAACGTTTTTCTATCGAACCAAAGAGTAGTTGGAGCTGTTCCGGCTGATTCGGTTTTTGAAGTTGGAGAAAATGCGCCATATTATAAAATGGATGAAGATGGCAATATCTATATGCAAGTTCTAAATGTAGGAGACGAAAACGACAAAGTTGAAGATAATCAGCTTGTCTACTTTCGTTTTATGAGATACAACCTAAGCGAATATGCTCAAGGAATAGACCCCGAGGGAGAAGGAAACGCTAATAGTTTAGGATATGCCGATAGCTTCAGATATGGGAATTACACACTAAGTTCCTCATCGCAATATGGCTCCGGAATTCAAATCCCATTGGCATATTTAGGTCTCGGATGCGAAGTGAATCTTGTGATCAAATCTCAATATGGGTTCTCATCTGAGATTTCTAATGTTGTACCCTATTTATATCATATACGTTATTTCAAAAGTCAAATCTAAACAAAATAGCTATGTCACTTATTAAATCTATATCCGGCATCAGAGGTACTATAGGCGGATATCCGGGCGAAGGATTAAGCCCATTGGATATTGTGAAATTTACAGCAGCCTATGCTTCGTTTATCCGTCAAACGACAACTAGTACATCCAATTGCATCGTTGTCGGTCGTGATGCTCGTTTGTCTGGCAATATGGTCAATGACATTGTTGTCGGAACTCTTATTGGAATGGGATTCGACGTCATAAATATAGGCATGGCTTCTACTCCGACAACCGAAATAGCTGTTGTGGAGGAAAATGCTTGTGGGGGAATAATATTAACCGCCTCCCATAACCCAAAACAATGGAACGCACTGAAGTTGCTAAATGAAAAAGGTGAGTTTCTTAATGATGAACAAGGGAAAAAAGTACTTGCTATAGCTACTGATGATGCATACAAATTCTCAGATGTAGATAGTTTGGGAACAGAGTATAAAAATGAAACATATACACAGAAGCATATAGATAAGGTGTTGAGTTTGGACCTTGTTGATGTTGATGCTATTAAAAAGGCAAATTTTACGGTTGCTGTTGATGCTGTCAATTCAGTCGGGGGTGTTATTATTCCGCAACTCCTTCGTAAGTTGGGCGTAGAAAACATCATCGAATTGAATTGTGAGGCTACAGGTAGATTTGCACATGCTCCGGAACCGATACCTGAAAATCTCACTCAAATATCCGAATTAATGAAATCCGGACGAGCTGATGTCGGATTTGTTGTAGACCCAGATGTTGATCGTTTGGCTATTGTGATGGAAAATGGAGAGATGTTTGTCGAAGAGTATACGCTTGTTGCAGTGGCGGATTATGTATTGAGTAAGACTCCCGGTGCAACGGTTAGTAATTTAAGCTCTTCACGAGCATTGCGTGATGTGACAAATCAATATGGATGTTCCTATTCTGCTGCTGCAGTTGGCGAGGTTAATGTTGTGACAAAAATGAAAGAAACCGGAGCTGTAATCG
>CAZWWS010000056.1:3055-14842 GCA_964637445.1 uncultured Muribaculum sp. | reverse complement strand
AATAGCAAAACGAACTGAATCTGCATCGATTTCAAGGAATTATTTAGTAGAAATATTGCACAGAACAAGAAAAAGCATTACCTTTGCATCGCTTTTTCGTAATCTCTGACAAGACAAGGCTGCTTGTTTATATTGCGAGTATTATTAACATTTTAAACTGAAAAGAAAAATGGACTTAATTAAAGTTGCCGAAGAGGCGTTTGCAACAGGCAAGCAACATCCCCAATTCGGACCCGGCGACACCATCACAGTCGCTTACCGCATCAAAGAAGGTAACAAGGAACGTATCCAGCAATACCGTGGTGTAGTAATCCGTATCTCCGGCGAAGGTGACAAAAAGCGTTTCACAGTGCGCAAGATGAGCGACAACATCGGTGTAGAACGTATCTTCCCCATCGAATCTCCGTTCATCGACTCAATTGTTATTAACAAATACGGTAAAGTTCGCCGTGCTAAGCTCTACTACCTCCGTAAACTTACCGGTAAGAAGGCTCGCATCAAAGAACGTCGCGTAGTCAACAACTAATCGACTCCGTAAAACGATACAAAACTCCTCTGCATTCATCGCGAATCGCAGAGGAGTTTTGTATTTTAAGATATCGGTTTAAGTTCGCTTCCACAAAATTACAACCACACACCCCATCGTTGCAACAAAAAATGGCTCGAATGTATGAAATCCCCCAAATAATGTACGAATTAAATATCGACAAAGGGCAATAACGCATTACAATTGCGCGCTTTTAAGCCAAAAACTAAGCAAAAATCGAGCAAAAACCACAAAAAACAAACTTTTTTCCAAAAAAATCTCATTTTTATTAGGAATTTGTCGAAAATAGTTTTACCTTTGCATCGAATTAACGGAAGAAACATTTCATCCAATAGAAAATTATCAATTAACTAAATAAAAAGGATTTTTATGAAAGCATCCGAAGTAATGGCCGACCTCCGTCGCCGTTTTCCCAACGAACCCGAATATCTACAAGCAGTAGAAGAGGTAGTATCTACAATCGAAGACACTTACAACGAACATCCCGAATTCGAACGCTACAATCTTATTGAGCGTCTCTGCATCCCCGATCGCATCTTCTCTTTCCGCGTATCTTGGGTTGACGACAAGGGCAATGTGCAAAACAACATGGGTTATCGTATCCAACACAACAACGCCATCGGCCCGTACAAAGGCGGTATCCGTTTCCACTCTTCGGTAAACCAATCAATCCTTAAGTTCCTTGCTTTCGAACAGACTTTCAAGAACTCACTCACCACTCTCGCCATGGGCGGTGCAAAAGGCGGCAGCGACTTCTCTCCAAGAGGCAAGAGCGACAACGAAGTAATGCGTTTCTGCCAAGCATTCATCACTGAGCTTTGGCGTCACATCGGCCCTGACACCGACGTCCCCGCAGGCGATATAGGCGTAGGTGGTCGCGAAGTAGGTTACATGTATGGTATGTATAAGAAGATGGCTCGTGAATTTACCGGAACTTTCACCGGCAAGGGTCTTGAATTCGGTGGCTCACTCATTCGCCCCGAAGCAACCGGTTATGGCAACGTTTACTTCCTCCTCAACATGCTCGCAACAAAGGGCATCGACATCAAGGACAAAGTAGTAGCTATTTCAGGTTCAGGCAACGTAGCCACCTATACCGCCGAAAAGCTTCTCGCACTCGGTGCCAAGGTTGTATCAATGAGCGACTCTAATGGCACAATCTACGTGCCGGAAGGAATCACTCGCGAACAACTCGACTATATCTTCAAGCTCAAGAACGTATATCGTGGTCGTATCCGCGAATTTGCAGAAGAATACGGATGTCAATACTTCGAAGGCGAACGTCCTTGGCAACGCGTGAAGTGCGACATCGCTATGCCTTCTGCAACTCAAAACGAACTTGATGGCGACGATGCTCGCGCACTTCTCGCCAACGGCTGCATTGCAGTTTCTGAAGGTGCAAACATGCCCTCTACCCCCGATGCAATCAAGGAATTCCTCAATGCGAAGATCCTCTATGCTCCCGGTAAGGCTGCTAATGCCGGTGGTGTGTCAGTTTCCGGTCTTGAAATGGCTCAAAACTCACAAAAGCTTGCATGGACTTCAGAAGAAGTTGACAACAAGCTCAAGCACATCATGGCCGACATCCACACTCAATGCGTAAAATACGGATCACAAGACAACGGCTATGTCAACTATGTGAAGGGTGCAAACGTTGCAGGCTTCATGAAAGTAGCCAAAGCAATGATGGCTCAAGGCGTTCTCTAATATCCCATAGCCTCAAAATATAATTTGATAAATGATGCAAAAGCTGTATCCTCGCGGGTACAGCTTTTTGCATTTGCACATAAACATAATAATACGTATTTTTGTCTATATTAAAAACGTTATTATGAAACAATTATTAATCTTCCTCATCGGCATACTCACTTCTGCTCAATGCATTGCTCAAGATAGTATTCCTACGATACGAGAATATATTCCTATTGCAACCATCGGAACGACAGCCACTACTCTCGGAGCTATTTCGCGTGGCACGTCAGATTCATGGCATCCATATTTCGCAGAAAAAGATGAAAGTTTTGGTATCGTAGATGCAGTTCAGTACACCCCATTGTTATTCCCATGGATTATGAAAGCCGTAGGAGAGCCGACTCGCTCCGACTGGGGACAGATGACCACATCCCACGCAATCTCAGGAGTCATAATGATTGGGAGTGTGTCGCTTCTGAAAGACAATATCGATGCTATCCGACCTGACGGAAGCGACCACAGATCATTTCCATCGGGACATTCTGCTTGGGCTTTCATGGGTGCCTCTATGGTGGCTCGTGAACTTGGTTGGCGATCGCCATGGTACACCTTTGGTGCTTACTCCGTAGCAACAGGAGTTGCGATGCAACGAGTGATGAGTCGGCGTCATCTGCCGGCCGATGTCGTTGCCGGTGCCGGAATCGGCATACTTTCGACTCAAATCGGCTACTTTGTCAGCGATCTTATCTTTGGCAACAATTCCTATAAAAACACAACTACAGAATTTGGCTCATCATTTAGCAACGAAC
The DNA here is from genome assembly GCA_964637445.1 of uncultured Muribaculum sp. Classification (GTDB taxonomy): domain Bacteria; phylum Bacteroidota; class Bacteroidia; order Bacteroidales; family Muribaculaceae; genus M3. The sequence continues at coordinate 11,794 of CAZWWS010000056.1, read as the reverse complement.
CCTCATTTTCACTCGAAACCGGAGTTTATTTCCCTTTCGGAACTATTGATGTGGGAGGTACATCAATACATCGAGGCATGGCCATTGACGCTGGCATAAAAAGCAACATACCCCTTGACGAATATTGGTCTATCGGCACAGAGTTTGCTCTACGCTCAATGCCCATCTGGAGCGACAATAAGATAGAACGCACATACATTTCTACCCTCAACTCAATTGGCATCATCATCTCGCCATCTTATCGTATACCCTTCAGTCGCTATTTTGCATTTTCCACCGATGCTGCAGTAGGCTACTATCACAAAATAGGTTTTAAGCTCGACGACAAATCAATCACCGTCGGCTCGGGTTCTGCCGTCGGTCGCATTAATATTGGTGCAGAATTTCGCCTTGATGAGCAATTATCGATTCTTGGGGGATTGGGCTATGAAATCAGCCACTATAAATTCTCAGTAAACCACCCCAACCCACTTCTCGGCACTTCATTTTCCGACGAAGCATCCGGCACTTCAAGCGGATTGTTACTCAATCTCTCCACTCGGGTTGCTTTTTAGCACCGACCGGGGAAAACGAAACACAATCGATAAAGCCACCATTGCAATCAAAGCCCACGGATAATATAAATATGCCCATGGAGCAATCGGTGATATTCCGGCTAATGCTGTTGCAAGAAGCGTCTGAGCCCCATAAGGTATCAGACACTGCGTGATGCAAGAACACGTATCGAGGATGCTTGCACTCTTTCGCGAATCAATTCCATAGCGAGTAGAGATATTTCGGGACAGCGAACCTACGGTTATTATCGCCACCGTATTATTGGCCGTACATAGGTTTACCAAACTAACCAGAAGAGCTATACTCGTTTGAGCGCCACGCTCTCCTTGTATTTTTGTCGTCAAGCACTGCAATATGTATTGTATGCCCCCATTAGCCTTGATAAGGCCAAGCATACCGGCAGCAAGCATCGTAATGATTATCAGATTGCCCATCGAGTCAATACCCGCCCCCATTGAGCCTAATAAATCAAATATCTGAAATCCATCCATCATAGCTATACACATCGCGGACAAAATCCCTAATACCAACACTACTACAACATTGATACCTACCACTGCCGTTACAATAATTATTATATACGGCAACACCAACCACGGATTTTTCACATCGGCAATAGTGATATCACTCACATCACTACCCATTAATATATATGTAATAAGTACGGCTATTGCTGCCGGCAACGCAATCCGGAGGTTTGCCTTAAACTTATCATTCATTTTGCAACCTTGAGTGCGAGTCGCCGCTATCGTCGTATCGGATATAAACGACAGATTGTCGCCAAAGAATGCCCCTCCCAATACCGTCGCCACAAAAAATGCCACCGAGCCGCCACCGGCTACAGCCATGTCGACAGCAAGAGGTGTGAGAGCAACAACCGTACCCACAGATGTTCCAATCGACAATGAGATAAAACATGACGCTATAAACAATCCCGGAACAATAAACTCCGGAGGAAGATATTTAAGAGTCAAATTGACCGTTGCATCTATTGCGCCAATATGCTCAGCCAACGATGCGAAAGCCCCGGCAAGGACAAAAATCCATATCATATACATCACATTCGACGACCCTGCCGAACGAGAATATATTTCTATGCGTTCCGTCAGAGAGCCTTTAGAAATCATCACAGCCCATATCGATGCAATAACCAATGCCACAGCAATCGGCATCTTGTAGAAATCATTTACAATGATCGACACTAAAAGATAGAAAACCAAAAACACCACTATTGGAGATATGGCTAATAATCCTTTGTGCATAGATATGCGTGATTCGTCAATATTCTGTATTTCCATCACTTACATTCAATTTTATTACAAAATTACAAAAACGAAACAATCTATCCAATATAATACCTTTTTTATCGAACATATTGGCAGAATTGTATGTTTATCTATACAAAATGCCGCCGAGTCTATTCAAGGTATTGCATATATTTGAAATAAATATTAACTTTGCACTCGATTTTTCAACTTAATTAATATTATCGATGAAAAAAGTATTACTTATTGCTGCTGTACTTTTCGGTGCAGCAACCGCTCAAGCTCAAGAAGCTCAAGCTATTGCAGCAAACAAACTCTCTGACAATTGGTCAGTTGGTGTTTCAGGTGGTATCACCGCTCCTCTTAAGAATGTTGCTTTCTTCAAGGAAGTTCGCGGCCAAGTTGGCATCAACCTCAACAAGCAAATCACTCCGATCTTCGGTCTCGGTGTTGAAGGCGCATGGGGCGTTAACACGTCATCTTGGAGTGGTGTTAAGAGCAGCACAATGTTCGACAGCCAATATGTAGGGGCTTATGGTGCCTTGAACCTCAACAACCTCTTCGCAGGTTACAATTGCGGCAGCCGTTTCTTCGAAGTAGAACTCGTTGCCGGTGCAGGTTGGGGTCATGACTATGTAGCCGGTGATGGTGATTGGAACTATTTCGCTACTAAAGCCGGTCTTAACTTCAACTTCAACGTAGCAAAATCTATCGCTATCAATGTTAAGCCTTCTATCCTTTGGAATATGTCGGATGCTGACGTAGCTCAAACTTCTGCTGCTTACAATGCTAACAACGCTGTTGTTAACGTTATGGCAGGTGTTACTTTCAAGCTCGGCAACAATGGTTTCGAATGCGTTCGTCCTTACGACCAAGCTGAAGTTGACGCTCTCAACGCTCAAATCAATGACCTCCGCGGTCAACTCGACGCTGCTAACGGCGCACTCAATGGTTGCAACGCTGAAAAGGCTCGTCTCGCTCAAGAACTCGAAGCTTGCAAGAACCGCAAGCCTGAAGTAATCGTTCAAAAAGAAGACAACAACCAACTCAACACTGTTCGTTACGTATTCTTCAACATCGGCAAGACCAACATCTCTAAGGATCAAATGCCCAACGTAGAGCAAGTAGCTTCTTACCTCAAGAACCACCCCAACGCAAAGGTTGTTGTTAAGGGTTATGCTTCTCAAGATGGTCCTCAAGACCTCAACATCCGTCTTGCTAACGAACGTGCTCAATCAGTTAAAGACACTCTCGTTAAGAAGTACAAGATTTCTGCTGACCGTGTATCTGCTGAAGGCCAAGGCATCGGCAACATGTTCTCTGAAGAATCTTGGAACCGCGTAAGCATCTGCACTATCGAAGAATAATACAGATTTTAAACCCAAAATAATCAAAGCTGGCACTCTGTTGTGTCGGCTTTTTTATTTGCAATCGACCGATAATATGGCAAATTTGTTGTATCTTCGTAGACAGATTAACTTCAAAATTTATAGCAATGAAAATCTCACGCTACATATATAGTTTTATCGGGTTGATTGTTGCCACAGCAATAGATATTAATGCGCAACAGCTCGTAATACTTCACACCAACGACACTCATTCACAAGTTGACCCCGATGACAACGACAAGGGAGGTGCATTAAGGCGCAAAGTGCTTATCGACAGTGTTAGAGCAGTCGAGCCAAACGTGTTGCTTGTTGATGCCGGCGATGCCGTGCAGGGAACTTTATATTTCACACTCTTCAACGGAGAAATAGAGCAAAAGCTACTCAATGAGATGGGTTACGATATTCAAATTGTTGGCAATCACGAATTTGACAACGGAGTTGACGCGCTTGCCGACAATTATCGCAATGCTATACCATTAATACTATCTACCAACTACGATTTCAGCAACACCAAACTAAAAAACTATATTCGTCCGTATGCTATTAAGCAATACGAAGGACGACGTATCGGTATCATTGCCATCAATCTGAATCCCAATGGAATGATTGCCGAAAACAATTTTGTAGGCATTCGACACTTGGACGAAGTAGAAGCCGCCAACTCTACCGCTTGGTATCTAAAAAATATTGAGCACGTAGATATAGTAGTAGCCATAACGCACATAGGCTACGACATTAATGGAGTGGTATCTGACGTCGACGTAATCAAAAACAGTCGAAATATTGATATTGTCATTGGTGCGCACTCTCATACCATTATAAATCCCGACGATGCAAAATCTCCATCTCATTTACTACCAAATGCCGATGGCAAACTTGTCCTGATAGCTCAAACCGGCAAATTAGGCCGTTTTTTAGGCGAAATCAAAATCAATCTATCCAATCTCTCTTCTTCATCTCGGCTAATTGCTGTTGACAATCGATTAGATAATCGCATTGACGCCCGACTCGATGAAATAATAAAGCCATATCGCGCCGGCGTAGATTCATTAATGTCGGTACGCGTCGGATATTCCGCCATGAACCTTGAAGCCGGATCACAAGCTATTCTCAACCTCATATCCGACTTTATTCTTGCCGAAGGCGAGCGCACTGTAGGTGGTCATGTCGATTTATCCATAATGAATAAAGGCGGTATTCGACGCGGAGTACCCAAAGGCCACATTACGAAAGGAATGATTATGTCAATGCTCCCATTTGAAAACAAAGTGTATGTCATCGATATTAAAGGAGAGGACCTGGTCAAGGCTTTTGATGTAATGGCATCGCGCAATGGAGATGGAGTAAGCAAAAATGTCGACATTACTTTTGACCCAACCACCCACCATTGCACAAATATACTTATATCGGGAGAACCTCTCAATCTACAGAAGATCTACCGTGTAGCCACTATCGACTATCTCGCAAACGGAGGAGACTATATGAAACCTCTTACACAAGGTCGAGTTGTCGCCACATCATCGGAACGCTTGGATCAAGATCTAATCGAACAATTTGAGCGTGGAGATTTCAAGGGCAAGAAAATCCGCCCCTCGGATAAAATTCGTATGCACCACTAAATTTTTCTTTCGATGAATCGTTTCATTCTAAATATGCTATTTGTCATAATAGCTTCAATTTCTTGTGGCAATACAACCATCGGATACTCAGCCGAGCTTGACAGCACCAATGATAGTATTGTTTCAATCAACGACATTGCTAATTCGCTTGAAGCAAAAAAATGGGTTGACTCGGTTTATGCCTCATTATCCCCCAGTCAACGCATAGAGCAACTTTTCATCCCCGTGGTCGATCCGACCAATATTGCAACCGCAAAAACGACTCTGCGCAACTATGTAGCGACAAATGGCGTCGGAGGACTTCTTTTCAGCAAAGGGTCTATCGAAAACTATGCTACATTATTCAACTACGCTCAATCATTGGCGAATGTGCCATTGATGATTACTCTCGATGGCGAATGGGGGCTTTCAATGCGTGTACCTGGAACCACTCGCTTCCCCTACTCTATGAGCTTAGGAGCCATACAAGACGACCAATTGCTATATGACTATGGAATGGAGATGGCTCGCCAATGTCAACGCATGGGTATTCACGTAAACTTCGCACCGGTGCTCGACGTAAACTCCAACCCCGACAATCCTGTCATCGGATATCGCTCGTTTGGGGAGAATCCTCAACGTGTAGCATCAGCGGCTATTGCCTATTCTATGGGGCTTGAAGATGGCGGAATTATTTCTGTTGGCAAGCATTTCCCGGGACATGGTGATACATCCAGCGATTCACACAAGACTCTACCGACTATCACCCATTCGATAGCTCGACTTGATTCTATCGATATATATCCTTTTCGGCAATACATCGATTCCGATTTAGCCGGTATAATGGTAGGTCATCTGAATGTTCCTGCGTTTGACAAATCGGGTGTACCTGCTTCTTTGTCCAATAAAATCACGACAGAACTTCTCCGAGTACAATTAAGGTTTAGAGGTCTTATATTTACCGATGCATTAGCTATGCAAGGAGCAAAAATACAAGGCAATAACTGTGTCAATGCCCTAAAAGCCGGCGCCGACATTCTCTTGTCGCCCAATTCACTAAAAACTGATATTGACGCTGTTGCTACAGCCGTAAAAAATGGAGAGATTTCTCAAAGTGCAATAAATGATAAATGTAAAAAAATCCTCGCCTATAAATATGCTGTCGGTCTGAACAAATATTCCCCCATCAAACTCGACGGATTAAAATCATCTCTCAATTCTCCCGAAGCTGAAGCAGTCAATCGTCGCCTACACGCGGCTATGATGACATGCATTGCCAATGACAAAAATTTGCTACCCATTAAGCGAACTGATTCTTGCTCGGTCGCTGTAGTCAGCATTGGAGATACTAAAGACAATACATTCTCTCGTTTTTGCAATAAGTACGCCTCTGTCTCGACCTATGCGACTCAAGGAACCTCGTTTTCAGCAAATACTCTTGCCGAAATAAAGAAACATGATATTATCATCATTGGTGTTTTCGATGACAAATCGGCTTCGCAATCGGCATTCAACCAACTATCGAAGATAAGCAACACGATTTCAGTGTTTTTCACCAATCCATATAAGATGGGGAAATATGCCTCCGCTCTATCTGCTGCATCTACTCTTATACTGGCTTACGAAAAGACCGATTTGGCTCAAGAATACGCTGCACAAGCCATCTTTGGTGGCATTGCCGTAAACGGACGTCTTCCGGTCAATGTTAAAGGAATTGCAACCGAAGGTACAGGCATCGATTTACCAAAGACTCGATTAGGCTACACCACACCATCAGAAGCCGGGTTCAACGACAATCTCACATATCGCCTGGATTCTCTCATTAAAGTAGGGCTATCGACCAAAGCTTTTCCCGGCTGTCAATTACTCATAGCCAAAGATGGAAATATCATATTCGACAAAGCCTTTGGTGTAACCGATTATATCAGCAATCGCAAGGTAACGAGCAATACTATCTACGACCTTGCATCAGTGTCAAAAATCACCGGTATGCTTCCCGGCATTATGGAAGCATACGACCGAAACCTATTTGATCTTGATTCTTCGCTGGGCAACTATATTTCTGAAATTCGAGGCACCGACAAAGAAAACATCACCCCACGACAGCTTCTCTATCACGAGTCAGGTCTACCATCTGCACTCAATATTTATGCGCTGATGGTCGACTCTTCAAGCTACGAGGGTAAACTTTTCCGCGCACGACGCAATGCCACCTACTCTATCAAAATAGGTCGAAACACATATATCAACCGCGACGCACGTTTGCGTCGCGACATCACATCTGCGACAGAAAGTAGCGTTTTCGACCGCCAAGCAGCCAAAGGATTATTCGTTTCAGCTGCCACAGCCGACACAATCCTACATAAAATCTACTCCACTCCTCTCCGCAACAAATCATACCGATACAGCGACCTCAACTTTTGCCTTTTGATGAAACTTGAAGAAGCTTTGACCGGTACGGCTCATCAGCAATGGGTGGAGCAACACGTATTTGCGCCTCTCGGTGCGCATCACACTTTGTACCACCCCCTATCAAGATATAAGCTATCCGATATTGCGCCAACCGAAAAAGACAATTTTTTGCGCCGACAACTTATCCATGGATATGTTCACGACGAAATGGCCGCCATGTCGGGGGGTGTGCAAGGTAATGCAGGCCTTTTTTCCACAGCCAACGATCTCGCCAAACTATGCCAAATGTGGCTAAATGGAGGAACCTACGGAGGGGAACAACTACTATCGACAGAAACAATCAGTTTGTTTCTAACAGACAAAAGTCCCAACTCTCGTCGAGGTCTTGGTTTTGACAAGCCCGACATGGAAAATCCCGATAAATCGCCTACTGCCATCGAAGCATCAGCATCAACTATCGGGCATATCGGCTTTACCGGAACTTGCGTTTGGGTAGACCCCGACAATGGGCTTATATACATCTTCCTTTGTAATCGCATCAATCCCACGCGCGACAATACAGCGTTTTCCTCTCTTGATATTCGCCCCAAACTATTTTCCATCGTATATCAAGCTCTACAATAGTTGTAAATTGGAATTTAAGTGCTACCTTTGCGTTTGGTTTTCAATATTCGTATAATTTACTATGAACTTTTTTGAATTGCTTATTATTGCTATTGGCTTATCAATGGATGCTTTTGCCGTCTCCATCGGCAAAGGATTATCTGTAGCCGCAATCCGCCCTCGTCACACACTCAGCGTTGGTCTTTGGTTCGGTGGTTTTCAAGCCCTTATGCCTCTTATAGGCTATCTCCTTGGAGCAACTTTCACATCGATAGTCTCAAGCGTCGACCATTGGATTGCCTTTGTGTTGCTCGGTATCATTGGTGGCAACATGATACGTGAAGCTCTTGCCGATAAATGCTGTGATGAAGCTTCCGACCCCGATTTTTCCGTAAAAACGATGTTTCTGATGGCAATAGCCACCAGCATCGATGCTCTTGCAATAGGAGTTTCTCTCGCATTTCTCGGAGTTGAAATCATTCCTGCCATGACAATAATCGGCATTGTCACTTTCTTATTTTCGGCCATTGGCCTGAAAATAGGCAACATCTTTGGTTGTAAATACAAATCAAAAGCCGAAATCGCCGGTGGTATCATTCTCATTCTCCTCGGTTCTAAGATTCTTATCGAGCATCTTCTCTCTTGATTTTACAATATTTTTTCTTTATACGATTTTCTTATAGGAATTTATCCGTAAATTTGCACCTCAAATTTCTTAAACAATTAATCTATGTATATCCAATCAAACATTAAATACATCGGAGTTGACGACCTTGAGATAGACTTGTTTGAGAGTCAATACATTGTACCTAATGGCATATCATACAACTCTTATGTGATTCTCGACGAAAAGATTGCCGTTATGGACACCGTAGATAAGCGTATGAGCTCCCAATGGTGGGATAATCTCAATCGCGA
>CAZWWS010000056.1:0-2955 GCA_964637445.1 uncultured Muribaculum sp. | reverse complement strand
ATGGCTCCGATGGTTCACTGGCCGGAAGTAATGGTCACCTACGACCAATCCTCACACATCCTATTTTCAGCCGATGCTTTCGGCAAATTCGGAGCATTGTCACACGATGAAGAATGGGCATGCGAGGCTCGCAGATATTACATTAATATATGCGGTAAATATGGCATGCAAGTGCAAGCGTTGCTAAAGAAAGCCTCAACACTCGACATTAAAACCATTTGTCCTCTTCACGGACCAATCTTGACCGAAGATTTAGGTTACTACATCGGTCTATACGACACCTGGAGCAGCTATCGTCCGGAAGTGAATGGTGTACACATCGCCTACGCGTCTATACATGGCAACACTGCTGAAACCGCTAACAAAATAGCCGAAATGCTACGCGAAAAGGGAGTTTCCAAAGTTGCTGTCACCGATCTTTCGCGTTGCGACATGGCCGAAGCTGTAGAAGATTCGTTCAAACTAAGCCACACCATACTCGCTGCTTCAAGCTACGACGCCGGAGTATTCCCTCCGATGAACGACTTCTTGCACCATCTTCTTGACAAGACATTCCGCAATCGCAAAATTGCCATAATCGAAAATGGCTCTTGGGCGCCATCGGCAGCAAGAACAATAAAGGCATCATTAGAGAAACTGAACGGCATCTCACTAATCGAGCCAATAATCACCATTCGCGGGCGCATGAAAGAATCCGACATTGCAGCTCTTAACACATTGGCAGATACCATCGCATCCGATTTCTAATTACCCCTTCCTGCATACATTATATCCGAAAAGATTTGCGTTAAAGCGTAATCTTTTCGGATATTTTTTAACTTTGTATGAAGTTTGAAAAACTAACGTATATGAAGGTATATTTATTAATCATAATCTTAACGTTTTCTGTTATCTCGTGTAATAATCATTCCAAGTATTGGGAAACACTAACGCAAGTGGAATCTTTTATGGAGGGAAGGCCTGACAGTGTGTTGTCGGTTTTGCAAAGTATTGAGGTTGATGATTTACTCGGCAAAGAAGAGAAGGCAAAGCATGCCTTGCTATTATCTATGGCTTTGGATAAAAATTACATTGATACCACAGCATTTGATGTTCTACAACCGGCTATTGATTACTATATGACGAACGGATCTGCCGATGACAAACTTCGTGTTTTATATTATCAAGGTCGAATTTATCAGAACCAAGGCAATGAAGATTCAGCCATGCGCTCTTTCATTAAGGCTTGTGACTTAAGAGGAAATATTTCTGATTCATTATTGTTAGCCCATACACTTGTAGCTCAAGCCACTCTTTATCATAAGCAATACAAAATAGACGAATTCATTCATAATAATATTGAAGCTGCAAAATTATATCGAGTTGTAGGAAAGCCAATTTTTGAAATTAAAAGCTATACAAATGCCATTGATGGATTTATAATACAGAACAACAAATCAGCATCAGATAGTATCATTAACCTTTGTATTCCTTTAGTCCAACAAAATCGTGATGGCGAAACATATTTATTTTCATCATTGCTTTCTCATACAATAGAATTCGGAACACCAACAGATATTAGAAACTTTCTGAATGAATATAGCGATATGGAGTTGACCGGAAACGACATTATGAATTTCGCTCAGGGATACTCAAAAATTGGCGAATATGATAAAGCAGTCAAACTCCTTTCGCAAATCAAACTCAATGGAACTATATTGGATTCACTTAAATACATTTCTGTAAAAACGACCATTTTGGATGAACATGGTAAATATAAACAGGCTTTGGATATGTACAAAGATTTTTCAATTATGCTTGAACGTTACCAATCCAATTTACTTTCCCAAGAATTATTGTTTGCAGATAAAAGACATCAACTTGAGATGAAAAACATCATCGATGTTCAAAATCGTGATAAAATTATATGGAGCATTCTATGTGGCGTGTGTGTATTGCTATTGTTTTCCGGATGGTTATATTATCGAGTTCACTTTAATAAAACAAAACGCATCATAGCAGAAAAAGATAAAATGCAACTCGAAGCAGAATTGCGTCAACAGGAATTGGAGGCTGCCAATCTTCTACTCGAAAAGTCCCAATTGGAAAATGAACGTGATAACCTTAAAGAATTGCTCCAAGAGCAGTCTGAATTATCTAAGCCAATTCAAGAGGCGATAAAAATACGTCTCGAAATACTTAATAGTCTATTAGCAAAAGAAATAACTCATAACGAAAATTACGCCAAACCATATCACAAATGGATTGAAACAGTTCGCAATGACAAAAAGGAATTTATGAATTCGACCAGACTTGCTTTTACTGCTTCACACCCTAAGTTTATTGAATATCTCAAACGACACAGGCTATCCATTGATGAAATTAACTATCTATGCCTATATGCAATAGGTCTACGCGGAAAAGAAGTAGGAGAATATATCCAACTCAAACGGCATTACAACATCAGTAGTGAAATACGAAAGAAGTTAGGTATTGATGAACATGAAACAAATATAGGACCTTATATCCGAGGAGTTATGAAAAATTTTGAAGAATAGTCCGACCATACATACTAATTTATCAAGTCATCTTTCTTTTGAGAGATGGCTTTTATTATTGTACAAACGGAATCATCATGCCACCAATCATATACTTCGTTAAACTTTGACGTGCACTGTTAAAGTATACTCTAATTTGCTTTCAATATAATATTGTATATCACCATCCTAAATATATCCAGCGTTAAACTTTTCATCTTTGACGGATACTTTTTTGGCTCTAAATTTGTCCTAAAACGACAACATTAAACAATATCAAATATGAAAAAGTTATTCATTTTCGCGATTCTTTCCTTCTCAATTACACTCAGTGTTTTTGCTGAACAACAAGGCGTATTTTTGGAGTTCCATCGCAAAAACAATCCGGAAAACAACAACACAGCAGAGCTTGCCTTTGACACTGTCAACAAAATGTATC
>CAZWWS010000055.1:5146-15115 GCA_964637445.1 uncultured Muribaculum sp. | reverse complement strand
CAGAGAAACCGCTTTGCCAATCAGCTACCTCAGTGATGATGTCTTTCTTGCAAGTGATAGCCGGAACGTTCTCAGCCACTTCGAATGCTACGCCATAAGTAGCTGGGGTAGCAGTAGCGAAGAATGCTTTGACAACATCGCCATCGGCGAATGTGATATAATATCGTCCTGAGTCATAGTAATCATCAATCACAGCGTCATTTTGGTATACTACAGGATATAAACCATAAGCACCAAAATTGAATGGGTTATCTGCTACTGAGAAGTTCACAGTATTGTACCCTGTAGCTAATTGGTCAAACGAGAACAAGTATCTATCGGATTCTATTTGGAATGCTCCGCCATTTGATGCCAACGATTTATCGTCAATCCAAAGTATAGCGGTTTGATCACGAACTATAACTCCGGTAGTTATTACAATTTCTGTACCTGCAGCGACGTTACTCAAAAAAGAAGATCCTGTTTTATCTTCCTCTCCGGATTCTGTAATTACTTTAACAGACTCAATATAGCAACCGGAGGCAACCTTCCATGAAAGCAAGGGATTATTCTCGCTTAACTCAACTGCAGTTTTCACACCAGATTCGAGCGCAACCACGTCGCCGGAAGATGAATATCCGCGATATACTGTAACGTTGTTGATATCATCGACAGTTACATAAGCAGTGATTGTACCATAAAGATGTGCATTAACTTCGATATTATATCCGGTTTCATTAGTCACCGTAAAAGTATACGATGAATAGACACTAACAGATTCTCCATTCACTACGAATGAATCGAGCATATAATTATTTCTATCAAAATAGATTGTAACCTCCGCGCCGAGCTTGACGGTGAAATTTTCATCGTTGTAGTTTGTCACTACTTCATCGTCGACATAAACGCCTGTAATGTATCCTTCTGCACCTTCAGAGTAGGCAAAGCTAACAGGGACATCGATATCGGGGAAATTTGCAGTCACTTCGATTACATCTTCATTGCTTGTCGGAGTAACATAGAATGAACCATTCTCTGCTTCAACAGGCACTCCATTAAGAGTCACCTTATAAAGGTTTTCATAATATTTATGGCGAATTGTAATTGGGAGTTCGCACAAATCTCCGGTAGAGATATATTTTACCTTATTTTCGCCATTTACGAGTTCTACGGAAGTGCCGGTGTTGTTAAGTTCGCAAGCGACAACGGAAGCGTCGTCAACCACATTAATAGTCACTTCGCCATCACGTGATTCGTCCAAACTTACAGATTTCACATCCCAAATCACGCCATCAAAATCAGAAGCAGAAGAAATATATTGCGAAAATGAGTTATAATAAACTGATTCCAAATAAGAACCACGACGTTGCACTGAAGACAACCAATTTCCTTCGGTTCCTCTAATCTCAACATAACTTCCGTCGTTGATTTCAACCGACTTGTCTACTCCAGACTGAAGTTCAACTGTGACATTGTCGACTTTAACCTCGACGCGAGATGCGTCATCGACATTAAGGGTGATAGTAGCAGCATTTGCTTGCGTTGCAAACGCGAGCATGGCTATAGCCATGACAAAAATCGAGTAAAATTTTTTCATACGATTATATTAATTATTAAACATGTTTGTCGGTATTATTAAATTGATTGGTCTTCAGGTCACTTAGTATCTGCATGGCAAATCGTGGCAAAGTTAGCAATTTTTCACAAGACTAATTGATTTTTGCCAGAAAAAAAAATCATAATCGCATAAATATAAGGTATAAATTCTCACTAATCTACATTTTATTCGGGCATTAAAATTTCGGGGGAATCGAAATTTCACGCCTCATTCTCCTGAAAATTAACACATCAGCAATTTACATAAAAAATAGCGGGTGCTTTGAGTGAAGCATCCGCTATTTTTGTATGAGGGAATTGAATTATTTATCGTAGATGTTGCATTCATCGCCCACCTTTTCGAGCACTGCTGCATCGAGCACAGCTATAGTGGTGAGATTGACAATATCTCGAACGGCTGAATCAACGTTGATGAAGTGGATCGGTTTATTAAGACCGATTTGGATCGGGCCAATCGACTCGGCAACACCAAACTCAAGCATCATGCGATAGGCTGTGTTGGCAGCGCTAAGATTGGGGAAGATGAGCGTATTGACATCCTTGCCATTGAGACGAGAGAATGGGAAGTTGGCATCGCGAAGCTCCTTGTTGAGCGCGTAGTGCACTTGCATTTCGCCGTCGATAGGCAATTCGGGATAGAGCTGTTGCATCTTTTCCACCACGTTGTGAACGCTCTGACACTCTTTCTCCTTGTTTGAGCCGAAGTTGCTGTAGGACACCATCGCCATCACCGGGTCGTGAGCGAAGTATTCCACCGAGTAGCGAGCCAAGCGAGCGATGTCGAGCAAGGTATCCTCATCGTTGTTCTGATTGATCATAGTGTCGGCGAGGAAGTAGGTACCGCGCTTGGTGTTCATGATGTGCATGGTAGCAAAGTGTTTGTAGCAAGGACGTACGCCTACCACTTCCTTAGCGATATCGCCGGTAGAGTGGCTGCCGGAGTATGTTCCGGCGATAAATGCATCGGCTTCTCCGGTTTCTACCATCATCATACCGAAATAGTTGCGGTCGAACATTTTTTCGAGCGCTTCGGGATAGGTGACACCATCGCGCTGACGCTTCTCAGCAAGGATATTGGCGTAGCGGCTGCGGCGATCGGCTTCGCGGTCGTGACGAAGGTTGACAATTTGCATACCTTCGAGGTTGACACCAAGGCGAGCTGCACGCTTTTCGATCATCTCTTCGTTGCCGAGGAGGATAGGCATACAGATGCTTTCGCGATAAGCAGTAGCAGCAGCACGAAGCATATTGTCGGTGTTTGCTTCGGCAAAGACCACGCGCTTGGGATTGCGCTTTGCTTCTTCGGTGAAGCGACGCATGAGCTTGTTGTCGTAGCCCATCAACTGACGTAGCTTTTCATTGTAAGCATCCCAATCGGTGATAGGACGTTGAGCCACGCCGCTTTCCATTGCGCCACGAGCTACGGCAGGAGCCACAGTGGTGAGCAAACGGGGGTCGAGGGGCTTGGGAAGAATATAGTCTTTACCAAACTTAAGTCCGGTCATATTGTAGGCGGCATTTACCACCGAGGGAACCGGTTGCTTGGCGAGGTCGGCGATGGCATGTACCGCCGAAAGCTTCATAGCCTCGTTGATGGCAGTAGCACCTGAGTCGAGTGCACCACGGAATATGTAGGGGAATCCCAATACATTGTTGATCTGGTTGGGATAGTCGGAACGACCGGTCGCAAAAATCAAGTCGGGACGCGATGCGATAGCCTTGTCGTAGGCGATTTCGGGGTCGGGATTTGCCAAGGCAAAAACAATGGGATTGGGAGCCATCGACTGAAGCATCTCGGTAGTCACAACATCTTTAACCGACAAGCCGAGGAACACATCGGCATCTTTCATAGCATCGGCAAGAGTGTCAATGTCGCGGTCGGTGGCAAACTCAAGCTTTTGAGCATTGAGGTTGGTACGCTTCTTGTTGAGCACACCCTTAGAGTCGCACATCACAACATTTTCGGGACGCACACCAAGAGCGATATAAAGGCGAGTACAAGACACTGCTGCAGCGCCGGCGCCGTTAACCACGAGGCGAACATTCTCGATCTTCTTGCCTTGAATTTCAAGAGCATTGAGGAGGCCGGCGGCCGAGATGATGGCAGTACCATGTTGGTCGTCGTGCATGATGGGTATCTCACATTCAGCTTTGAGGCGATTTTCGATCTCAAAACATTCGGGAGCTTTGATATCTTCAAGGTTGATACCGCCAAATGTAGGAGCTATAGCCTTTACAATCTGAATGAACTTTTCAGGATCTTTTTCGTTTACTTCGATGTCGAAGCAGTCGATACCTGCGAAAATCTTAAAAAGCAATGCCTTTCCTTCCATCACCGGCTTACCGGCGAGAGCACCGATGTCGCCAAGGCCGAGTACGGCTGTACCATTTGAGATTACAGCTACAAGGTTGCCTTTGTTGGTGTATTCGTACGAGTCCTGTGGATTGGCTTCAATTTCCTTACAGGGATAAGCAACGCCGGGTGAATAGGCGAGAGCAAGGTCGTTTTGCGACGAATAAGGCTTAGTGGGAACTATCTCCGTTTTACCGGGCTTGCCCATGCGGTGATAGTCGAGAGCCTGTTCTTTGATACCGTTTGACATAATATATCTTTTTTCCTTAGAAATTATTTTTTTGCAAAATTACTGCTTTTTGTTGAAAAAAAATCATTTTATGCAAAATTTTTACTTACAAATTATCACATTTTATTGCGAATCGATGTCATTTTTCCGCAATTATCCCATTTTTACCTACACTCCTCCGTTTTCAACCAATATTTTTATATTTTTACATTTTTGCAATAAGCATCGCAGCAAAAAAAGCATTGGCCGTGCTACTTTCCAAAAATCCCTCAAAGGTTTCCTTTTAGTCAACTTAATATACTTTAACTCCATTTTCAATGGCAAATTTTGAGATTTTTCGCTAAGTTTGTCATATAATTCAACATTGAATCACATTGTCCTCTGAGCAGAGTCACAATGCCAAGCCTTGAAAACAACAAAAACAACGATATAACAAGTATGAAATTTTACCATTTAGGCGCCATCCTGGCATCAATGACATTGAGTCTGTCGAACGCGGCTCACTGTCAAGAAGCGCTTACTGATACCATGACCTTGTCGCTCGACAAGTGCATCGCCATTGCGCTTGATCAAAATCCGACAATAAAAGTAGCCGACATGGAGGTGAAGCGTGTAGACTATTCAAAAAAGGAGACTCTCGGACAGCTCTTCCCGACCATTGAATTTGGGACTAACTACAATCGTACCATTGAAAAACAGACAATGTTTATGATGGGTAACAGTATCAAAGTCGGCAGCGACAATTCCTGGTCGACAGGATTTTCGGCCTCGATGCCTTTGATAGCTCCTCAGTTGTGGCAAACACTAAAGCTCAACGACAGCCAGATACTTCAGAACATCGAAAGCGCGCGCTCGTCGCGACTATCGCTAATCAACGAGGTAAAGAGCGCCTACTATGCCCTACTCCTTGCCATCGATTCACGCGATGTGATACAAGAGAGCTACGACAATGCCGTGTTTAACGCCGATGTATATGAAAAGAAGTATAGCGTCGGAGCGGCTTCGGAATATGATGTGCTTCGCACTCAAGTGGCGGTAAAGAACACCGAGCCGGAGCTTCGCCAAGCCGACATTGCGATAAAGCAAGCTCAACTGCAACTTGCTGTGCTCATGGGCATAGATGCTGCTATCGCTATCAAGCCCGATACAAAATTGGCTGATTACGAAGCCGATATGCATTCCGACTCATTTGCTTTCGACCGCTCGATCGACAGCAATACCGACCTCCGTATGCTCGACATCCAAACACAACAGTTGAAAGACGCTCTGAACGTAGAGAAAATGTCGTTTCTCCCTACCCTCGCCCTCACATTCGGCTACAACTGGACATCAATGTCGAGCGGCAATGCGTTTCGCAACTTCAATTGGAGCCCATACTCAGTACTCGGATTCTCGCTTAAAATACCCATCTTCAGCGGCGGACAGAGATACAACCGCGTGAAGCAAGCCGGCATCAGAGTAGACGAGATGAAATGGCAACGTGAGAATTTGGAGCGCTCGGTGCGTATGCAAGTCGACTTGGCCATCGACAATATCGAAGTCAACGTGAAGCAGATAGCATCCAACGCCGAAAGCGTGGCTCAGGCCGACAAGGCTTACAACATCATGGAACGCTCGTTTGAGATTGGTGCGGCATCATATCTCGATTTGCGCGATTCGCAGCTTGCACTCACCCGCGCCCGTCTCGCCTACTACTCATCTATCTACAACTACCTGATAGCCAACAGCGAGCTTGAACATCTACTCGGCAATGCCGACATCACTAAATATGAATCTCTTAACCGATAATCAAATAAAGCCACATTATAATTATGAACTCCATCAAAGCCATACGCCGCACCATCGGTGCTATTGTGATTGCATCGCTCACAGCATCATGCAGTTCGTCGGACAAAGACGCCAATGCAACTAAAGTCGAAGAGCTGCCTCTTGTAGAGGTTCAGCAAGTGTATTCTCAAACAGTAGACCAAAAGACCGAATACACAGCAACCGTAGAAGCCTACAAGACCAACAACATATCCACTTCGACAGCCAATCGAATTAAGAACATACTTGTCGATGTAGGGTCGAAAGTTGCCAAAGGACAACAGTTGGTAATACTCGACAATGTAAACATCGAGCAATTGAAGGTGCGTCTGGACAACACCGAGCGCGAATACAATCGGGCCGTGCAGCTTCTCGAAATAGGAGGTGGTACCCAGCAAGCTGTCGACCAGCTCAAGACCGAACTTGACGCTGCACGTCGTCAATATACCAACATGGTGGAAAACACCGTACTTGTATCGCCTATCAACGGCGTTGTCACAGCTCGCAATTATGATCCGGGCGATATGACCGGCGGAGTCACTCCCATCCTCACCATCGAGCAACTTCGTCCGGTGAAGATACTTGTCAATGTGTCGGAAGGAGACTTCACCAAAGTGCATAAAGGGATGCCGGTAGACATCAAGCTCGACGTATATGGCGATGAGCAATTCACCGGAAAGGTATCGCTCATACACCCGACAATCGACCCGGCAACCCGTACATTTACAGTCGAAATCGACATAACCAACGCCGACGAGCGAGTTCGCCCGGGAATGTTTGCCCGCGTGGAGATGAATTTCGGTTCGGCAGAACGCGTGGTAGTACCCGATCGTGCCATCGTGAAGCAGTCGGGCTCAGGCAATAAATATGTATATGTACTCACCGGCGACTCAGTGTCGTACAATCGTGTAGAAGTGGGACAACGCTTAGGCGACACCTACGAACTTCTTTCGGGCGTAGAAAACGGAGCGACCGTGGTGATTACCGGACAGTCGCGCCTCGCCGACGGCGTCAAAGTAGAAGTGAAGAAATAATCCCTATAATTATCAACTCCAAATTTTCAGATTTCTTACACTATGAGTCTCTATTCAAGCGCGGTGAAACGCCCCATCATGACCATTCTCTGCTTCGTAGCAGTGACTATCATGGGTCTTTTCTCCTTATATACACTTCCTATCGACCTATACCCGGACATCGATACCAATACAATCATGGTCATGACCACCTATCAAGGTGCCAGTGCCCAAGATATAGAACAGAATGTGACGCGTCCACTCGAAAACACGCTCAACTCGGTGGAACATCTCAAGCATATCACATCCAAATCGCGTGAAAACATCTCGGTGATTACCCTCGAATTTGAATATGGCTACGACATCGATGTGCTCACCAACGATGTGCGCGACAAACTCGACATGGTGGAGAGTTCGCTCCCTGACGATGCCGAAAATCCGATAATCTTCAAGTTCAGTACCGACATGATTCCTATTATCATGCTGTCGGTGCAAGCAGAAGAGAGTATGCCCGGACTTTACAAGATACTCGATGACGCCGTTGCCAATCCTTTGGCGCGCGTCAACGGTGTAGGCTCAGTGTCGATTTCGGGTGCACCACAGCGCGAAATTCACGTCTATGTCGACCCCGTAAGATTGGAAGCCTACAACCTTACGATCGAAAGCATCTCCGCCATCATTGCGGCCGAAAACCGCAACATTCCCGGAGGAAACTTCGACATAGGGTCCGACACCTACTCGCTGCGTGTGCAAGGCGAATTTATCTCGCCGGAGGATATGAAAAATATCGTCGTCGGCTCTAAGGATGGACGAAACATATATCTTCACGACGTGGCTCGCATCGACGACTCGCTCGAAGAGCGCGCGCAACAGACCTATACCAACGGTAAAAAGGGTGCAATGATTATAATACAGAAGCAGTCGGGAGCCAACTCAGTGGAAATCTCGACAAAGGTGCTCGAAATGCTACCCGACTTGCAGAAGCGTCTCCCTTCCGATGTGAAACTCGGCATTATTGTCGACACCTCCGACAATATTCGCAATACGATCAACTCATTGGTCGAAACAGTGCTCTACGCATTGCTGTTTGTGGTGATAGTAGTGTTCTGCTTCCTTGGTCGCTGGAGAGCTACGATGATCATCTGTATCACAATTCCTATCTCGCTCATCGCTTCATTTATCTATCTTGCGATGACCGGCACCAGCCTCAACATCATATCGCTTTCTTCGTTGTCAATCTCGATTGGTATGGTGGTCGACGACGCTATTGTGGTGCTTGAAAACGTGACAACCCATATCGAGCGCGGTTCAGATCCGAAGCAAGCGGCCGTACATGGCACCAATGAGGTGGCGATCTCGGTTATAGCCTCAACGCTTACTCTTATCGCCGTGTTCTTCCCGTTGACGCTTGTCACCGGTATGACCGGTGTGCTATTCCAGCAATTGGGTTGGATGGTGTCAATCATGATGATTATCTCTACCGTTTGCGCTTTGACATTGACTCCAATGCTCTGCTCGCAATTGCTCCGCAAAGACGTGAAGCATGGCAAGATCTACACCGTATTGTTTACCCCCATCAACAATGCTCTCGACGCACTCGATCGCGGCTACGGGCGTATGCTCAACTTCGTGGTGACTCACAAGGTGTCGACGGTCATCGTTTGTACCGCCATATTCTTGGCTTCAATATTCTTGCTCCGCTACGTGGGCACCGAGTTCTTCCCCACTGCCGACGATGGTCGTCTTGGTGTGACTCTTGAATTGCCGATAGGAACACGTGTAGAGATTGCCAACGAAGTGACCGAACGCCTCGCGAAGGAATGGACGGAAAAATACCCAGAAATACAATCGCTCAACTACACCACCGGCCAAGCCGACAGCGACAATACCTACGCATCGCTACGCGACAACGGCTCGCATATCGTGTCTATGAACATTCGACTTGTCGACCCGGGCGAGCGCGAACGAGGCATCATCGAGATTGCGGCCATGATGCGCGAAGACCTCAAGCGATATCCGGAATTCAAGAAGCAGCAAGTCAACGTGGGCGGCAGCCGTGGCTCAGGCATGAGCGGGCAATCGACCATCGACTACGAAATCTATGGATATGACTTCGCCGCTACCGACACCGTGGCTCAGCAACTCAAGCAAATACTTGAAGGCATAAAAGGGACGGCCGACATCATCATATCTCGCTCCGACTACCAGCCGGAATATCAAGTGGATTTCGATCGCGAGAAATTGGCTATCTATGGGCTTAATCTTCAGACTGCCGCCAACTATCTGCGCAACCGCATCAATGGTAGCATCGCATCGCGCTTCCGCGAAGATGGAGAGGAATACGACATCAAAGTGATGTATGCCCCCGAGCACCGCACTTCGCTTGCCGACATCGAAAATATCCTCATCTACAACGCTGCCGGCCAAGCCGTGCGCATCAAAGATGTAGGTACAGTCGTAGAGCGTTTCAATCCACCTACAATCGAACGCAAAGACCGCGAACGTATCATCACCGTGTCGACCGTAGTGTCAGGTGTGCCAATGAGCGAAGTGGTTGCCGCATCGCAAGCAGAAATAGACAAGATGGATCTTCCGCAAGGTATCAACATCTCCCTCTCGGGTAGCTACGAAGACCAGCAAGACTCATTCTCCGACCTCCTAATGCTCGGCATACTCATTATTATATTAGTATATATCGTGATGGCAGCTCAGTTTGAGAGCTATGTATACCCCGGTATCATCATGACTTCTCTGCCGTTTGCATTCACCGGAGTATTCCTGCTGCTATTCCTCACCGGACACAACCTCAACGTGATGTCGATTATCGGAGCCATCATGCGGATCGGTATCGTAGTGAAGAAGGGTATCCTTTTTTACTCCGCAAAGAGCAGCAAATTCTGCTGTTTTGAAGTAATAATGTTCCATCTGATGCCTTTTTAAAAAAATTTTTTATTTTTTCAACTTCCCTCTTG
>CAZWWS010000055.1:0-5136 GCA_964637445.1 uncultured Muribaculum sp. | reverse complement strand
ATCGGTATCGTAGTGAAGAATGGTATCGTGCTTATCGACTACATCACCCTCAACCGCGAGCGTGGCATGTCGATTCGCTCGGCTGTGGTAGATGGAGGCGAATCTCGTCTGCGTCCTATCATCATGACCGCCTTGACCACTATCCTCGGTATGGTGCCGATGGCAGTCAGCTCAGGTCAAGGCGCCGAGATGTGGCAGCCGATGGGTGTAGCCGTGATCGGAGGTCTTACCTTCTCTACCCTATTGACTCTATTCTACGTTCCGGCAATGTATTGTATGTTTGCCGCTGTAGGAGTAAAACGTCAACGCAAAGCCTTGCGCAAAGCTCTAACATCTAAAAAATAATCCTAAATCATTATGAAAGCAATATTTATAGCATTCGACCAAGCATACTACGAGCGCATCGTCACCATGCTCGAAAAAAACAATTGCCGAGGATTTACCGCCTGGCAAGAAGTACAAGGCAGAGGCAGCGTAAGCGGAGAGCCCCATTATGGCTCTCACGCTTGGCCCTCGCTGGCATCGGCAATGATGGTTATGGTGGAAGACCACCGCGTCGACACAGTGCTTAGCGCACTGCACGAAATGGATCTCGCCACCCCCAAACTCGGGCTGAGAGCATTCGTATGGACCATAGAACAAACCATTTAACCCCTCAAAACAAAAAATCGACACAAAAGTGGTCCTAAAATTTGGAAAGTAGCGCAACTCTTACTACCTTTGCATCCACAAAAGCGCGCATGTGGCGTAATTGGTAGCCGCGCTAGACTTAGGATCTAGTGTCGTGAGACGTGGGGGTTCGAGTCCCTTCATGCGCACAGAGCACCGGGAGCTTCGATTGAAGCTTCCGGTGCTTTTTACGTTAGTGCCATTATACTAATCCGCGCCCAACAGATTGTTAAAGTTGCTTAACAGCTTAAATATTTCTTGCATATATATATATATATATATATTTGTAGAAATATGTCAACAGTAATTAAAAAAGTCAATATTGCTGAACTTCACTAATAGGAACTAATCACTAACAATAAAACATATCATTTACCATGTCAAAAAAAACGAACGTACCAGGAATAGGAAATAACAACCCATATGCTCGTGTAGCTCCGGGAAATGGCAACCATAATACAATTGTACCCGGAATGAACGACAATAACGCCCCCAACGTAAATCCCGACAATTCCCAAGGCATCAACCGCTCACCTGTCGTTGGATTTTTGTATTCAATTTCTCGCTTTGGCATAGGAGAATATTGGCCAATTCATATCGGCAGTAACACAATTGGAAGAAGTGAAGACTGCGATATTTGCTTAAAAGAAGAAACTGTATCCAGTCGTCATGCATCACTAAATGTAAAGCAGATGAAAACCACAAAAAAAGTTATTGCCTCAATAAGAGATGAAGGCAGCAAAAACGGGCTATTTGTCAATGATGAAGAATTAGGCTATGATTCCCACGAATGCAAAAACTCAGACATAATAACCATTGGTGACAATTATAAACTTTTATTCATACTGATTAACGCAGAAGATATGGGATTAGAGGTATCCAAAAACTTTCGTTCGACCGATAATCAAGAGCCGGGAGCAATACCACCTCCATTCCAAGACCCGAATGCGACAAACTCATTCTACGATCACAATAACAGAGTAGAAAATGGCACCTTGTCTCTTGACGGAGACAACAATCCCATATCAGGACAAACACAATTTCTCTAAATATGTCAATCGTCAAAATTTACGGAAATAACGAGCTATCGGCCGGCATTTATTATGAAGTAGACACCAATAATCCCCCATTAGGAGTGGGGGGAATGGGACAAGTATTCAAAGGAATTAGAGTCGATAGCAAGACCGGAATGCGCCGAGAGGTTGCTATAAAATTCTTGTTTGACGACCTACCTGCCGCATCAATTGAGCGTTCGCGCCGAGAGGCATCAATACAGATAAATAACGAGAATCTTGTGGAGATGCTTGGATTTATTGAGTTGGAGGATTCAAACTCCAAACGCTACCATGTCGTTAGCGAATTGCTTCATGGTGTAATGCTATTTGATTTACTTAAAGGAAAAACTACAGATAATCAAGGAGATAATGTCAGGTTTGCCCAAGAACTATTAGATTTATACAACAATAATCGCACGTCGTTTGCGATACTGATAACCAAGAATATTCTATCGGGCATCATGGCCTTACATGACAACGGATATATCCATAGAGACATCGATCCGAGCAATGTAATGGTAACATCTGATAGCAAAATCAAGTTGATTGATTTCGGTATTTCCAAGCAGTTATCAACACTGAATACAGAAGATCATCAATTGACTACTGCCGGACAGTTTATGGGCAAAGCTGCATACGCGGCACCTGAGTTGGCTATAGGAGATTTGGCTCATCAAAATGAAACGACTGATGTATATGCAATCGGAATAATGTTGTACCAACTCATGACTGGTTCGTTACCTTTCAATGGTCCCACTCACGAAATATTGCAAATGCAGATTAATAATAAAATGCCTCTGCAAAATGTAAAAGACAAAAACATCCGACAAATAATAAAACGAGCAACATCTAAAAAACAATCAGACCGATATCAATCGGCAGCTGAATTTCGCGTAGCTCTTGAGCAGGTCGAAAAGCAACTAAAGCAGAGTCAAGGCACATCTGCATCAGTCGGAAGGAAGAATCCAATTCCCATGATTAAAGCTGGAGTTGCAGCAATTGGAATAATTGTCGGTTTAATTATTGCATTTGGAAGTCTGTCGAATGATGACAACGGATTGGACACAGACACTCATCTTATAGCAGTGCGAACTGATAGTCTACTAAATGTTATTATAGACTCAAAGGAAGCTATTGTAAAACGTGACTCGCTTACTGGTGTAGACATCAAAAGTTCAGGTAAGATAATCGAAGAAGCAATAGCCATGCTATCTGATTCCTCAAAATTTTCACATGGAATGGCGGAGTTGAAGCGAGTAACATCAAAAGGCTATAAATCTTCGTCCACTGCAGCATTTACAATGGCATGCGTATACTTGCACCGAGATTTAGATTCCATTGTTTTAAGAAATGCCGAAAAATATATAGCTAAAGATTATCAGCTTGCTGAAGAAATGTATCGCAAGGCTTATATGCTTGATAGCACAGATTACAAATCGTTGTACGGAATGGGATGTATACATCTCGTAGGTCAGCCATCATTTTCTGAGGTTAGAGATTTAACGAAAGCGCACGAGTATTTCAGCATTGGGAAAGGTATGGCCGAAAAAGCGAACGACAAAACATACATATCTCGTTGTGAGGAGTGGATATCAAAATGTGAACCAATGAATGAACATTAAATCACCCAACAATGTCGAGTGTTTACCAAAAAGGAAGTCAAATTTGGCTTAATGTCGGCAATACATGGTATTGGTATGACGAACGCCTCGATCCGTTAGGAAGTGGGGCGATGGGAACGGTTTACCTTGGGCGCGAACATCAATCGGGGATGCGCGTTGCGATAAAACGTGTCGCTGACAGATTTTCAAATGTTCCGAGTATTCGCGCTCGTGCACGTCAAGAAGCCGAAATGCAATTTTGCCACCCAAATTTGGTCGAAATGCTCGGATATTGTGAATGGCAAGAGCATCGCGGTCCCATATTCATTATCAGCAATTTTGTTCCCGGAATAACGATCGATCAGTTTATTAATGAAACAAACATTCTTAATAGACCCGATGGTGTGGCTCGCGTACTTAATCTAATGTTTCCAATAATGGATGCTCTTGAATACATTCATAGCCATAACATTTTACACCTTGACATCAAGCCTTCAAATATAATGGTCGAAAATGGAAAAAACGTAAGACTGATGGATCTTGGCATCGCGCAAGCAGAGACATCATTCGACATTTCATCGGCCGGATTATTGGGAACACCAGGATACGCCGCTCCGGAGCAATACATTGAGAATGGGGCTTCTGTCACGAACTTAGATTATGCAACCGATGTATATGAATTGGGAGCTACTATTTATGAATTACTTGGCGGAATAAAATCGGATATCAGTAGCAATAATATCCCCGACATACAAGGCGTAAGCAAACCTATAATGCGAGTATTAAGGAAATCACTCAGTCCATCTAAAGAAGAGCGATGGCAGAGAATTTCAGATTTTAGATTGGCTCTACGACAAGCATTGGCACAACCAAAACCATGCAAGAAGTGGATAATACCAACAATCATTGGCATAATACTAATCATTGTGATGGTTGTCACAATTATAATCAGTCAATTATGAAACAGATAAAGACAGAGTTATATTTCGGATATGCTGATTCGCACATAGGAGGTCGAATAGAAAATCAAGACACATGTGCGATAAGGGAAACATGCCATGGTTTACTCATATTAGTCTGTGATGGAATGGGAGGAGGACCAAGTGGGAAATTGGCATCAATGATTGCCGCACAAACCATCAGCGAAAATGTGGCTGGCAACACAAAGACAATCGAACGAATTGATATTTTGAGTAAAGCTATCCGAAATGCGCACACAGCAATATTGGAAAATGTGGCATCGAATCCTCAAAATAAAGGAATGGGGACTACTGTCACTGCATTATTGATAAATGAAGAATCCGCAATAATTGCACATGTCGGAGATAGCCGAGTTTATCAATTTAGACGTGGAGTAAAAAAGTATCGCACCTTAGATCATTCAATGGTGTTTGAACTCATTAGCAGTGATAAAAAAGGTAAAAAGCGAATTGAGGCAGAGGAACAGGCTCGCTTGTCCCCTCAATCAAATGTAATAACACGAGCTCTTGGACATGGCAAAAATGTATTCCCCGAAATTGTAGAACTACCATACGAAAAAGGAGACCGATTTATGTTGTGTACCGATGGTATTTGGGGTATGCAACCAGAAAAAGACATTGTCTCTATCGTTGCCAATCCTAAAAGAGCAATAGCCGGAGTTATAGAAAGCTTAACCATTAAGACTGAAAATCTTGGCAAAGAAAAAGGAGGAGGACACGATAATTTTACAGTCGCAATAATAGAAACATCCAACAACTCTAAACTTAAAGAAGAAATGAGCACTAAGCATCGTTATATGATGATCGCCTTGGCAACAATTTGCGGAATAA
>CAZWWS010000054.1:0-15892 GCA_964637445.1 uncultured Muribaculum sp. | reverse complement strand
TCACATTCTCTCCAACATAAAAAAGAGGATGCCTCGTTTTGAGACACCCTCCTACACGTTCTCTAAAAAATTCTGTGCCATTTCAGTGCTATCCGTGAGCTTTTTTCGCTCAATGTGACATAATGACATAATACTGCTTGATTTTTCGTTGTAACTTTGCAGCGAAAAACAATTATTATCAACACAAAAAAACTTTTATCCATTATGAAAACAACAAAAATTTCTAACTTTGCGAACAACAACTCAAACTTCAACACAATGAGAAACTTCACATTTTGGAGCCCGACAAAATTCGTGTTCGGGCGCGACAAAGAAAACAACGTAGGCCAACTCGTCAACCAATTTGGCGGACATCGCCTGCTCATCGTCTACGGCGGTGGCTCCGTGCAGCGCTCCGGTCTGCTTCATCGTGTGGTCTACTCCCTCTCGGAGCAAGGCTTTCCCTACCATTTTCTCGGAGGCATCAAGCCCAACCCCATCGACGGTCCCGTCTACGAAGGCATCAAGATAGTAAAAGAAAACAACATTGACTTCATACTCGCCGTTGGCGGAGGCTCTGTCATCGACACCGCCAAAGCCATAGCCCTCGGTGCTCTCTACGACGGCGATTTCTGGGACTTCTATTGCGGCAAGACTCCCGCCACCGAAGCCCTACCCATAGGCGTGGTGCTCACCATCCCTGCCGCCGGCTCTGAAGGCTCGGGCAACTCCGTCATCACCCGGCAGAGCGACCTGCGCAAGCTCGGAGTACGCACCGAGAGCGCCATCCGACCGCGGTTTGCCGTGATGAATCCCGAGTTGACATTCACCTTGCCACCATATCAGACAGCCGCAGGCATCGTCGACATGATGGCTCACATCATGGAGCGCTACTTCTCCCCCACCGAAGGCGTTGAGGTCACCGACCGCATCTCCGAAGGACTGCTACGCGCCATCATAGCCGAAGCGCGGCGGGTAATCAAAGAGCCGGAATGTTACGAAGCGCGAGCCAACATCATGTGGGCAGGCACACTCGCTCACAATGGCGTGTGCGGCACCGGCTGCGAGGAAGACTGGTCGTCGCATGGCATCGAGCATGAACTGTCGGCACTCTACGACGTGACGCATGGAGCCGGACTCGCCGTCATATTCCCTGCATGGCTCACCTATGCCGCTGCCACCAAACCGGAGAAGATAGCTCAGTTTGCTCAGCGCGTATTCGACGTAGAGCCGACCGGCGACCTCCACGCCATGGCCGCCGAAGGCATCGCTCGCCTCAAAGACTTCTTCGTAGCCATAGGTATGCCCGTGACCATCCCTCAGCTCGGAGTCGAGAATCCCGACATCGACCTGATGGTGCGCAAACTCCACGAAAACAAAGGCGCAACGTTCGGCTCTTATATCCCCCTTTCAGCCACCGACACCCGCCGCATCTATCAACTCGCTTTATAACTCAGCGTGGGCTTCAACGCGGTTCGGCATCCGATGTTTTCCTTAAACTCACACAGTCCGTAGTTGGGGACTCCGTCAGACGATGCCGGGCCGATATCCACCACAGCCATACCGGCAGAGTGATAGTGTGACAACAAGCGATAAGAGAAGCAGTTCATCGCCCGCAGAGGTGAATATTCGGGGATATCGCCCCAATAGATCACCTGCACCACTTGAGGAGCTACGTGAAACACTTGTGCCGCCGCCACATCGACGCCGTCGAGCGTCATCACAAAAAAGTCGGCCTTCACCACCTTCACCGTAGCCATCACATCGGCAAGCGACATACGCAATGGAAATCCGCGCGCCTCTCGGTTGCGACGTATCACCTCATAGGCGCGCGCCACATCGTCGGTAAGCTCAAAGCTGAAGCCTTGAGCCATCGAATGGTGCAGCTTATTGCGCGTGGAGCTGTCGAGATTGTCCTCAAAGCGGGCAAAGTCGCGCATATCATAGTGATAGTTAAGGTCGAGATATTCGATCTTCGCACCCGAGCGCACCAAAGCGCTCACCATCTTCGCGCCCATCGAGCCGGCATAGATGTCGGGGGGCAATGTCATCGACAAGTCGAGTTTCCGCTCCCGACAGTAGCGCAACAGAGCGTCGGAAGCCGCTTCAACGCAATCGATACGCTGCTCACGATTGTAGCACCACCCGCCGAACGGAGCCGAAAACGGCGACAACAGCCTTCCGGAGCGTTCGCCCAAAGCAAGCCCAAGCCGTAACTTGCTGTCACGGAATGCCAGATAATGCACCTTGTCGCACTTATAAGCATTCAGCTCGATAAATTCCATCGAGTTATACACATGGCTCGGCGTCTTGAAACAGGCACGATATTCCGTAGCGTCGATTCTCTCTACTTCCATTGATTTGCTATTAATGACCATGCAATATTACGAAATAACCGCCACTCTGCCAAATCCATCTTAGCATATTTCATCCGTAATAAACAATATCTAAACCTTTATATCGTTAAATTCTAAGAATAACTACACTTATGAACCACAAATCACAACTCCGACTCATCGTGGCAGCAATCGCAGCCACATTCACAATACTGCTGTCGTCGTGTATCGAGGACGGCTTCACCACCGATGCCTCCGACCAGCCGACATTCTCGACCGACACGCTCAATCTCGGCACAGTCTTCACCGAAGCCGGCACTCCGACCTACAGCTTCATGGTCTACAACCGCGCCGACAAAAACCTGCGCATCTCGTCGATTGCGCTCCGCAAGGGCACGGAAGTGTTCCGTCTGAACGTCGACGGCATCAGTGCTCGCGAGTTTGCCAACGTGGAGATTCGCCCCAACGACTCGATATTCGTGCTTGTCGAAGCCACCCTCCCGGCCAATGGCACCAACTCTCCGCTATTGGTCGAGGATCATCTCGACTTCCTCACCAATGGCATCACCTCTACCGTGGTGCTTCGCGCCGAGGGGCAAGATATCAATCGTCTTAAAGGCAAAGTCGTCGACACCGACACCCGACTCACAGCCGAGCGTCCCTATCAGATCTACGACAGCCTCATCGTGGCCGAGGGCGTCACTCTCACCATCGACCCGGGCGTGACGCTCTATTTCCACGACAAAGCACACTTGCGCGTCGACGGCACACTCATCTGCAACGGCACACCGGAAGCCTTCATTGCCATGCGAGGCGACCGCACCGACAATGTGGTGGGCAAGATCAACTACGAAATCATGTCGGGACAATGGGGCGGAGTGACATTCTCCCCCACAAGTCGTGGCAATATCATGTCGCACACCTCAATTCGCAACAGCTCATACGGAGTGCAAGTCGACTCGATAGCGTCGTCGTCGACACCGGCACTCACGATGGTGAACTGTGTGCTACGCAACTCATCGGGCAGCTCGCTCACCGCTTATCACTCCGACATTGTAGCGATAGGATGTGAACTGGCCGAAGCCGCCACCGGCGTAGTGTGGCTTCACGGAGGCAATCACACGTTCAATCACTGCACATTCTCCAACTACTACCTGTTTGCAGTGCCCTCCACCCCCATTATCAACTTCTCTCATGTCAATGCCGACAGCGACGATGGCTCCGGACTGCCACTGCTCACTGCCGCCATCACCAACTCCATCATCTATGGACTCGGCTCTGAGCTATCGCACGGCGACCTGACCGGCACGGCTGTCGCCATCCGCTCCTGCCTGCTGAAATCGGCAGGCACAGACGATGACAACTTCATCGCCTGCTTGTGGGATACAGACCCGCTGTTTTACACCGTTCGCGAAGACTATATCTTCGATTACCGCCTACGCAATGAGTCGCCAGCCATCGCCGCTGCCGACCCGGCGCTCACTTTGCCGCAAGCAGATACCGACATCTACGGACTGCCACGCGGCTCGATGCCCGACCTCGGCGCCTACGTCTACACCCCGGCTGAGGAAGAAACAGAGCCGTAGCATTTTTGCATCAATCACGTGTTTTTGATGGATTTTTGCTCGATATATTTGATTATATCGTACAAAATCGCTAACTTGCGTCCAAAATCAATCAATAATCCAACTTAAACACAATCAGCTTATGAGAATTTTTACTCTTGCAATTTTAACACTCGCGCTTGCCGGCACTACAGCCACGGCACAGCCAAAATTCAGTTTCCGCAACACCTCTACATCCGTAGCCGCCAAAGTCAAGGCACTCAAAAACAGATCGGCAGCAGAGCGTAAAAACCAAATAACAACCCTGTCGACCACCTCGGCACTATGGCTTCCCGCACAAGAAGAGGAATGGATATACGACGGAGGCGAATACTCACACGAAGGTGACTACTTCTACACCTACGATGAGCGAGGCAACAAGGTGACCGAAATCTACGACGATGGCTTCTCAAAGACTAAGACCGAGCGCATTTTCAACGAAAACGACAAGGTAGTCTCTGAAATCGACTCGTATTCGGAAGAGGATGAGCCATATTGCTATTCCAACAAGCGACTGACCACCTATGACAGCCGACTCACCAACTTCATCATCGACAGCCAAAACTATGGTTGGACAGAACCCGAAGCAGAGGGCGAAGAAGGCGAATGGGTCGTATTCAACGATGGCCACCACTACAAGAAAGTGTTGACTCGCAACGCGCAAGGCAACATCACCGGCTTGGAGATTCATACCTATTTCATGGACAACTACGAACTTACCCATCGCACTGCAATCACTTACAATGAGTCCGGTCTTGCCTACACATGGAAATATGAAGAACTTGTGTACAACGGCATCGGCTACACAATGGAAGAAAAGTTTATGCTTGCTGATATGCAATGGTACACAACCGATGGACAGATAGTAGTGATCAATGATCTCGAAGAATTTTTTACCGGCAACAACCGCTTGAAGAAAGCCACCGTCTATCAAGAGGGTGAAATTACCGGCAACATCGAAGCCGAATATCAAGAAAACGGCGACTACTCTTACTCATATATCTACACCACCGACCCATACGCCAATGAGACTTACACCGTCACCTACACCGATGCCAACGGCAGCTACACAAAAAAGTGTGAAGCCTACGAAGACTTGAATGGAGACCAAGTGCTCACGGAAGATGAATTTGTGTACGACGAAGAAGAGATCATAACAATCGACCAATACGGCAGAGAAACCGAAGCTGTCGGTTATGAAGATGGCGAGCTGATGGGCGGTGCAAAATATGATTACACCTATTCAGACGAATATGGCAGCTATCCGATTGAGCAGATTCACTACGAATACGACATCGACGCTGAGGAATACGTTCCGTTCCTCAAGATTATAGCCAAAGACTTCTACGACGTGGCTGCAATCGACGACATAAATATCGACAGCACCGACGCTCCGGAAGAGATCTACAATTTGCAAGGCATCCGCATCGACGCTTCAAGCGACCAACTCCCGGCAGGTCTTTACCTCATCAAGCAAGGCTCAAAGACTTCAAAAGTCATCAAACGATAACGACCTACGTCATCGTCACTCATACACAAATCGCGGAGGGGGCTACGCAACGTCCCCTCCGCGATTTCGTTGTCAAATAGGCACGGAAGAGTGGAAAGAGCAAAGATGAATGATGGGCTCATAGATGGCACGAACACAGATTTTTTTGACATTAAATAGAGTGTCGAACATTTAAGCTATAAATTTGTTGCCAATATTGGAAACTTTTTATTAACTTTGTATTTATAGAGAGTAATTATACCGACATGGCAAATAGGATTGATGAAATAGGTTCTTTGTTTTTAAGCCGAAGAAAAGAGTTAGGTCTCACTCAGGAGCAGCTTGGCGATAAGGTTGGTGTGACAAAATCCGAAATCTCAAAGATCGAAAACGGAAGAGGTCTCACTTTCAGCACTATCAATAAGCTATCGGAAGCATTGGACGTTTCAGCAGAGATAGAGTTAAAACAAAACCGGCCAATTACAACCGATGTTATTCATTACGTCGTCATGTGTATTGGTATGTTTGCTCGCCAATATAACCTCACCCAAAAGGAAGCATGCAATTATCTGTCAAGATTCAAAGGGCTACAGTTTTCGATAGATAATTACGAGACCGAGCATCAGTTGTCATTGCAAGATTGTGTAGACGATATGTATGCCATCTGTAAGCGAAATGGAGGAAAGGTGATATGATAAAACTTTATCATGGTTCCAATCAAATCATCGAACAAATTGATTTGTCGCAAGGGAAAAAGTATAAAGACTTTGGTAAAGGGTTTTATACTACACATCTCTATGAGCAAGCTGTGTATTGGTCAAAACGAATTGCTGATCGCTTTGGAGGTACAGCCACAGTTTCTGAATTTGAATTTAATATGGATGCCGCAGTTTCTGATGGATTGAGCATAAAAGTATTTGACAATCCGGACAAAGAGTGGGCGCTATTCGTAATGGCAAACCGCAAACAAAGCATCGACACGTTCAGACATGATTATGATATTGTTATCGGTCCGGTTGCCGATGATAGAATGGCTCGATTATTTGGACTTTATGATATGGAGATCATTGACCTCGATGCCGTAGTAGCCGGGCTGATATATAAGGATTTGAATTCACAATATTTCTTTGCCACAGAGCGTTCGCTCAACTATATCAAAAGATTATGAAAACCGAGGATAACAACTTTAACTTTTTGGTTGAGTACATTACGACAAAAGTTGTGGAATATATTATCACAGACGAAAAAATTGGACTAAAGGAAGCGTTGTTGCTTTTTCATAATTCTGAAACTTTTGAAAAGCTATGCAATCGCAAGACAGATATGTATATCGAGAGTCCGGCTTACGTCTATGAGACTTTCAAAGCCGAACTACAAAGAGGTACACTCCGTGACCTGACCGAATGACATCAACCATCGGCTCACAGAAGGGCACGGAAGAGCACTGATTTTTTGGACATAAGGATAATATTGCGAAGCCTTATGTTCTTATGTCTTATTTTTGGAGCGGATTGCGGAGCAATCGAACGTCGATGCATCACCGCCGATAATGGCTGAATGGGTAGTTATGAGGGAAATTTTGCGGATATGTCGCGGTTTTTGCGTAACTTTGTGGCGCTCAATATTTGATAATTATCAATCATCACATAAGTCTATGAACAAAATAGTCGAAAAGGAGTACTTCTCCGAGAAGGTTGTGAAGCTCGTGGTAGAGGCTCCAATGATAGCCCGTTCGCGCAAGCCCGGTCACTTTGTGATAGTGCGCGTAGGCGAGAAAGGCGAGCGCATTCCGCTGACGATTGCCGATGCTGACGTGGAACGTGGCACAATCACTCTTGTAGTGCAAGCAGTAGGATATTCGTCGAGCAAGATATGCGACCTCAATGTGGGCGACTCGCTCACTGACGTGGTGGGTCCTCTCGGCCAAGCAACAAAGATAGAGAAGGTTGGCACAGTGGTGTGCTGCGGAGGCGGCGTAGGCGTGGCTCCCCTTCTCCCTATCATCAAGGCGATGAAGCAGGCCGGCAATCGCGTGGTGACCGTGTTGGCTGCCCGCACTAAGGAGCTCATCATCCTCGAAGAGCAGGTGCGCGAATATTCCGACGAGGTAATCATCATGACCGACGATGGCTCATACGGCACGAAGGGTCTTGTGACCAACGGCGTAGAGAGCGTGATACAACGCGAAAAGGTGGATATGGTGGTCACTATCGGTCCGGCGATAATGATGAAGTTTGTGGCGTTGCTCACCAAGAAATACGAAGTGCCCACAATATGCTCGCTCAACACGATTATGGTCGACGGAACGGGTATGTGTGGAGCTTGCCGCATCACAGTGGGAGGCAAGACGAAGTTTGTATGTATCGATGGACCGGAATTTGACGCGCACCAGGTCGACTTCGATGAGATGCTGATGCGTCTGCGTTCGTACAACTAATTATTCATCACAAAGCAATCAATCACTATGAGTGAAAATATCAATACTTCAGCACCTCGCGACGCACAATGGCGCGAAGAGTTGCGCAAAGCCACATCGGCAAAGGAACGCACGGCGATACCTCGCGTAAAGATGCCCGAACTCGATGCCGCCTATCGCATCACTTGCAATGAGGAGGTAAACCAAGGGCTTAATGCCGAACAAGCGGTGACAGAGGCTCGTCGCTGCATGGATTGTCCGGATCCGCAATGCGTCACCGGCTGTCCGGTCAATATCAATATCCCCGGCTTTATCAAAAACATCGAGCGTGGCGACTTCCACGCCGCGGCTGTGGTGCTCAAAGAGACTTCGGCTCTTCCGGCAGTGTGCGGTCGTGTATGTCCGCAAGAGAAGCAATGCGAAAGCCGCTGCTTGTATCTGAAGATGAAGAAACCGGCTGTGGCAATCGGCTATCTCGAACGCTTTGCCGCCGACACCGAGCGCATCAGTGGCACAGCCACTACTCCGGCGATAGCTCCCGCCAACGGCATCAAGGTAGCCGTAGTGGGCTCAGGACCGGCAGGATTGTCGTTTGCCGGCGACATGGCCAAGCACGGTTTTGACGTGACAGTATTTGAAGCGCTCCACCAAATCGGAGGCGTATTGAAATATGGTATTCCCGAATTCCGCTTGCCCAACGCCGTGGTCGACGTCGAAATCGACGGATTGCGCAATATGGGTGTGAAATTTGAGAAAAACTGCATCATCGGCAAAACACTCTCTTACGAAGCTCTCCAAGAGATGGGCTTCAAGGGCATATTTGTAGCCTCGGGAGCCGGATTGCCTCGTTTCATGAACATCCCCGGGGAAAACCTCATCGGCGTAATGTCGTCGAACGAATATCTCACCCGCGTCAACCTCATGGAGGCCGGTCGCGAGGGTGACACTCCAATCCTAAAGGGGCAAAACGTAGCAGTAATCGGTGGTGGCAACACAGCGATGGACTCTGTGCGCACAGCCCGCCGCATGGGCGCAAATCGCGTGATGCTCATCTATCGCCGCAGCGAAGCTGAGATGCCCGCACGTCTTGAAGAGGTGAAACACGCAAAGGAAGAAGGTGTGGAATTTCTCACGCTCCACAATCCGCTTGAATATCGTGGCGATGACAAGGGTCGCGTAAGCACCATGCTCGTGCAGAAGATGGAACTTGGCGAGCCTGACGCATCGGGACGCCGCTCTCCTGTGCCCATCGAAGGAGCAGTGGAAGAGGTTCCCGTCGACTTGGTGATAGTAAGCGTCGGCGTATCCCCCAACCCACTTATCCCCAACTCAATCCCGGCACTCGAAGTATCGCGTCGAGGCACTATAGTGGTCAACGAAGACACCATGTGCTCATCGCTCGACGACATCTATGCCGGTGGCGATATAGTGCGTGGAGGAGCCACCGTGATTCTCGCTATGGGCGATGGTCGTCGTGCCGCAGCCAACATGGCAGAAGCACTCACAAAGTAAGACAATATCTTTTTTACTCCAATAGTTGTGAGAGGTGTCGGTCGCGAGATTGGCATCTCTCTTTTTATAGACGTTTCCTTAACAAAAAAACGGCTGCCCGATGAGCGAGCAGCCGTTTACGATTTTATATTTGAGAGGTTTACTTCACTCTCACTTTGATTACAATCTTGCCTTGGCGGCGGATATAGATACCGTTTTCGGGATTTTCCACCTTGATACCTTGTAGATTGTAGTATTCGACAGGAGCGTTGGGATCAACGTCGGCGAGAATGTCTTCGATACCGGCAGTCACATCAAGCAGCTCGGTATAGATATATACGTTGGGCAACGCAGCGTTGGTCATCACACACATCACGCCGTCGAAGTCGGCAAGGAACTCGGTGATACCACCGGTGAGAGTGTATTCCTCGTCGATAAACAACTCTTCGCCCTCCAACTCTCCGGTGTCGGCATTTTCAGTTGGAGCACCAAGGAACCAACGATAGACAGTTTCAGTGCCATCGACCATGAGTTGGCCGCTGAGATCGACCTTACCATCTACCACCTCCACATTCATCGGGGCTTGGTTGCCATAATAGTAGACCGAATAATTGTTGAGCGGCAAAGTCTTGAAGGTAAAGCTATTGTTGTTGATAGCCAACACTCTCAAGTTGGGTATAGAATTGACATCAAGCTCGCTCAAGAGATTGTGAGACAACGACAACTGCTCGATATTGGGAGCACCATCGAATGATATTTCACTCAAATTATTGTTTTCGAGATACAATGAATGCAACTTTGCATTGTCGAACTTCACAGAGGAGATTTGATTGTTTGACGCCGAGAACTCTTGGATGTTGGCATTCTTCGACAAATCGATTGAAGTCAAAGCATTACTACCGAGGCTCACCAAACGCAAAGAGGGGTATTTCGATAGGTCGAACGATTCAAAATTATTTCCTTCGAGGAACAATTCTTGAAGCACAATAGATTCGGGCAACTTGATTTGAGACAATCCGGCACCACCTATATTAATACAGATTGCATCGGTCAACTTCGATACATCGCACGAAGAGAGCGCCGCACCCGACATACTGAACACAGTGATCTTCTCGCTATCGTCGTAGGTGTAAACCTTTACTTCGGTGTTTGCTTTAGTGGTAGCATCGAAAAGCTGATAAGAAGTACCCAACATGTATTGGCTGAGATTTTCATCACCACCCCATCCGATATAAACAGCCGTGCCTGCATTTTGAGCAGCCAAAGACAGGCTCACGGCATCGCCATCGTTGATTGTAGTAAACGACGCAATCACATTGGTGGGCATAGCTGCAGCTTCGATAGCGGTAGTCTTGTAGACATTAGCTCCGGAGAATGCAGGGAACGCGCTATTGGTCATCTCACACACGATCTTGCCCACAGTGATGTTTTTGAACACCATCACACCATTATTGTTGGTGTAGTCAACGCCTTCGGTCAACGCTTTTCCGGAGGCATCTTTCCAAGTGTAGACAGTGTCCGAACCATTAATTTCGCGATTTTGGATCGAAAGGTCGATGCCGGGTCCTTTTGTAGCAATCACATAGTCGGCTTGAGGTGCATAGATATAGTTTTCATCTTTGAGCGAGCCATGTTCGGGCAATGTAGCAAGAGTAAAGTTGTTGTTGTGGCAATCGAAATACTCAAGATTGCACTCGGTAGGCATCACAATCGACGTCAACTTATTGTCGGAAACATCGAGACGAGTCATAATAGAGCAATATGTGAAATCGAGAGTTTCAAAGAGGTTGTTAGAGAGGTCGACCGAGAGGATATAGTCGGCATCAGAGAAGTCGAGGTCAGAATCCTCCGACAGTTGGTTGTTGCTGAGATCGATGTTCTTGATGGCTTGGACATTGTTGAGCGTCAAAGTAGAGAGGAAATTATTGCTCAAGTCAATATCAGTGAGAGCATTCTTCTCGTAGGCGCCATTAGCACCTGCCAAAGAGAATCGGTAGAAACTATTGTCGGATAGGTCGAGCGACTGGAGGCAACGATTCCACATCAAGTCGAGTTCGCGCAAACCGGCATTTTCGATGCGCAACACACGCAGAGATGGAGCAGCAGTGACATTAGCGCTCATCATCTTGATATTGGTAGACTCGATAGCAGTGAGCGCATCACCCTCTTTCACATACACCTCGATAGGGCCATATCCAACGCGAGAGCCGGTAACATTCGGAGTAGAGGGTACACCGGCCGATGTAGCCTTGTAGGTCTCGAGGTTGCCATCACCAAGATTTACATAAAACTCTTTAGGATTGGTCTCGGTAGCGCCATCAATACCAACTCCGAACGAAATGGCAGTGCCGGCTGAAGCTGACGTGGTGAAGAAGAATGATTTATTGTTTTCGCCATAGGTAGCCTCCGATTTAACTTTAAACTTGTCGGTGCGGAGGATTGCATCGGGGAATAGTTCGTTGGCAAACGCCACATACACACTATCTTCGATGACTTGATTTACAGTAAGCACACCATTTGAATAAGTGTAATAGCTTTCATCGACAAGCACGGGTGAATCGGGAGCCGACTCCGACACAGAGTAGAGCACAGCATCTGTAGTGGAGCCTTCGCGGAGCACACGAGCCGAGAAATCGAATGCATGTCCCACCTTATAAGACTTTTCGACCGGGAAGTTGCGCTGCCCATAGTAGTAAGTGTTCCATGTGCCGGGGTCGAGAGGCAAAGTGGCGAAGTCCATACAATTTCGGTTGATTTCCACGATATAGAGCGACGGATTGTTTGACACATCAATCGACGGCAGATAATTGTCGGTAGCCGAAAGAGTCACCAGTTTCGTACACTTTGAAATGTCGAGGCTTGTCAACTTATTGCCTGCGCAGAACAAGTGGACCAACTCAGGATTGTTGGTAAGATCGAGCTTTTCAATCTTATATTCGTTATTAAACGAGCCTACATGGTCGCAATATAGCTGCACCAAGTATGGATTATTGCTCAAGTCGAGCTCGGTGATGCGGGTGTTTGAAACGTTGAGAATCGTGAGATAGGGATTTTGCGATACGTCGATTGATTCAACGTTGGTAACATCGAGCGTGAGGCGCAACAGATTAGGGCATCCGGTGGGATCGCACTTCGTTAGGCCGAGATTGTGGTAGCCGTCGAACGAAGCCAACGCAGGATAGTCGGAAAGATTGAACGACTCGTCCATATAGTCGATAGTGTTGATCTCAAGGATGGCAAGATCGGGCTTGTTGCCACCAATCTTAAGCGGAGTCTCGGCGGTGAAAGTGTTGTCGGAGAGATACAACGCTTGCAACGACGACATATCCGACAGGTCAAGCGACTTCAGCTCATTGTGTGACAAGTCGAGGACACTGATGTTGTTGACGCCATTAAATTCGATTTCAGTAATGTAGCAACCGCTTGCATTCAAGTAGTCGATTTGAGCCGGGTCGCCATAGATTTTCACGATGCCCTCTTCAGATACTTGACATTCGATGTAAGTGCCGGTGACCGATTGCGTCTCTTCGTCGATGACAGCTTGAGCTGTTTCATATTCAATCGGACCAAATCCGCAGTCTACATCGATATACTGCCCGGCCTCCAAAGTGCCGATGACCAATGAGAACTGGTTGGAAGCACCTACATTCTCATAGATACCGGTCTTGAAAGTGATAATCGGCTCATCGGTGGTTTGGGCATACACTACCGAAGCAGAGCATAGCACAGCAAAAGCCATCACCACACGTAGAGCGAATAAATTGATTGTTTTTTTCATGATGCTTTTATGTTGTTTGTTTGATTATTTCACGAGAATCTGACGATTATGACGACCATTTACGCTCATCACATACACTCCGGCGGGGAGCGACGATGCGTCGACGTCGATTTCGTCGCCCTGAGCCGATGCGCTAAGCACAGCCTGCCCTGCCACGTTGTAGAATGTCACGTCCATCACATCGGTCTCTCCAAGGAATATATTGTAATGGCGGTCACCGATGGTCTTCACCAAAAGGCGGTCGTTGTCGGCAATCACATTGTCGATGCCTGCAGCAAGACGGATGGCCTCTTTCAATCCCTCATAGGCATTGAATTTACCGGCGCCCCACTGCACCGGGTCGCCGGTGAAGTTGGACACATAGCTATCGACAGTGGCCGTCTCGGTTGCAATCTTCTTCACATCATCGATGGTGAGATAGGGATTGGCTTCGAGCCACAACGCGATAGAGCCTGCCACGGCGGGAGTAGACATCGATGTGCCCTTTTCGACATGCCAATAGTTGTTGCGGTCGGCCTCCTCCAGACGAGCTTGATAGGCCGATTCGGGTGCTTCCATCAATTCCAAGTAGGGAGTGCTGCCCGACGATACGATTTGCGCACCGGGAGCACAGACGTGCGGGAGATTGCGGCCATCGCTCAGCGTACCATAAGATGAGAAGTTGGTTATCTCACCGGCGGGATATGAACCATTGCTGTAGCTTTTGCCGTCGAGCGAGGTGAATGTGTTGCGAGTGTTGTAAGCTCCAACAACAAGCACATTGTGAGCACACGCCATGTCGCTGATAGAGCCGTTGCAGCTACCATTGTCCCAATCGTCGATGCCATAACCGGACATGTAGGTAAACAAGCCGTCGCAATAGCAGTCGATGCGCTGACCTTCTTTACCATTGACGATGAAACCGAATATATAGTTGCCGTCGGCATTAGAGTCTTGGTTGTCGCAAAGGAAATAGTCGATCAATGCGTAATATCGACCATTGTTGCTATCGATGTTTGAGCCGATGCCGGCATAACCTGAAAATGCTTTTGAGAAATTACTATTGGTCAAATCACCATCTTGAGCTTGGTCGGCAGAAGCATAATAGGTTGCTACACCTTCCGAACTCGATGAAAGTGTATGTTTCCAAATCACTCTATCGCGCGACTTGTTGTAAGCTACCATTTGCACTTCAAACTCGGAGGCATCATCGCTATAGATATATACCTGTCCGTAGCGGAGATTATAATATATGCCGTTTTCATTCGACACATTGCCATAGTAGGGATATACAAACGATTTCAGCTCGGTATCTTCGGCAGTGAGCGTCTGATTGAGCGCGATGGGGAGCTGCCCCTCATTTCCGGCAGCCACGCAGATGATAGCGCTCTCACCGGCAAGGTCGAGGAATTGTCCCATCACCTCCGAGCCATCGTGAGGGCCAACGTTGCTACCGAGCGACAGATTAACCACAGCCGGCTGATTGTGATCCTCGGCATAGGTAATCGCACTTTCGATACCAATGGCTATAAACATATCCTGCATATCCCCACAGGAAGCCACGATGTCGGACTCAGGCGCCATGCCATAGAATGGATTTGCACCGGTTAGCACTTTGGCCGACAATGTAGAAGTGCCGGTGCCATAGGTCAAGTCGCCTCTATAGCCACCGACCATGATGCCCATGGTGTGAGCGCCGTGATAGGTGGTGGCGTCGTCGGTCTCAAATTCAGATACGGCATCTCCTTCGTAAGTGTCGACTTCATATCCGCTGGAGGTGGTGATGTTTTCACTTGTGGCATAGACATGAGTCAATCTTTTGATGCGCGACGAGCCGTCGGCGTTGCGAAAATTGATATGATTAGGGTGGATACCTGCATCAACAATACCGGTCACTACACCCTTACCTGTATAGGCACGGTCGAGCCCTTCGCCTGAGTGAATCTTGTCGACACCCATTGCCGAGCGAGCATTGTCAGTCTTGAGCGAAAGTTGGCGCGACAGCGACATCGATTTGACAGCTCTGAGCGACGACACACGCTCCACGTCGCTCACCGGCACAGTGACCAAGGCGATATTGCCGCGAACGCTTATCACATTGACGCCCTCGGCTTCGAGTTGCTCCTTAGTAGCACCATCTTCGAGTCGGATCATTGCACCCACATAGGTGGGAGCAGTGCTGTTCACGACATTGAGCGAGCGGGTGCGCGAGTTGTAGACGGGTGTCTGCTCCGTAGTGTAGTGTCGCAAAGCGGCACGGCTGCGGAGGTCGAGCTTCGACTGCGCCGACGCAGTAGCCACGAGGCCGAGCGCCATAATGCTAAAAAAGATTTTCTTCATATCTTTCGTTGATAAAAACGGATTGTTTTTCAATAAAATTCATTAATTCCTTAAAAGAGACGTTGTGACCTGAGGATCCCCAAGCCACAACAGTCCTTATTTAGTTATTCGTTCTAAAACGCGCAATTACTTAAGCACAACTTTCTTGCCGTTGATGATATACATACCGGCAGGAAGAGCGTCGATTTGCTCAGCCGTAGCATTCTTCACTACGAGGATGCCTTGGAGATTGTAGACGTTGTTGTCGCTTACTGCATCAACTTCGATGCCATCGATAGCGTTGTCGTCAGCGTCGATCTTAACAGTAGTCTCAGCATCAACGGAGAATGTGTAGGTGCTGCCTTCGCCGGCAGTCACAGCATTGCCATTTACGATTACATTTACAGCGCTTTCAGCTACGAGGTCAACTTGAGTGCCTTGCAATACAGAGAAACCGCTTTGCCAATCAGCTACCTCAGTGATGATGTCTTTCTTGCAAGT
>CAZWWS010000053.1:0-15928 GCA_964637445.1 uncultured Muribaculum sp. | reverse complement strand
GCATCTGACTACGGATCAGAAGGTTACAGGTTTGAATCCTGTAGGAGTCACAAAGTTTTCATAATCATAGCCAATAATCGGCTCCTTAGCTCAACTGAATAGAGCATCTGACTACGGATCAGAAGGTTACAGGTTTGAATCCTGTAGGAGTCACAAAGCCCTCGGTGCATAAGTGCCGAGGGCTTTGATTTTAATCGAATCTCCTAATCTGGT
This sequence comes from uncultured Muribaculum sp., assembly GCA_964637445.1. Classification (GTDB taxonomy): domain Bacteria; phylum Bacteroidota; class Bacteroidia; order Bacteroidales; family Muribaculaceae; genus M3. The sequence continues at coordinate 15,715 of CAZWWS010000053.1, read as the reverse complement.
TAGAGAGTGCTGCTTCACCCATCGGCATTATTCGCTGTGCCGGCATTACAGATAAAATGAAGAGGAATTGACGTAAAAAATAGAGCCGTGGAGATGATGCCACGGCTCTGAAATATTCGGTTGTCGAGATGCTTGACTATCGAGTGAGGGGAGAGTAGTCGCGTGAGTAGCGAAGCATTTGTGGGATATATTCTTCGGTGTAAGAGATTTTTACATCGGTGATGTTGCCGGCAGCGTCGTGTACGAGCGAGTAGACCGGATTGACAAATCCTTTGTAAGGCGCAATGTTGAGGTCGGCATATCGTGCGAGAACTTCGGCGTGGATTTTCGGGTCGACTTTCACGGCATAGCGTTCCACGAGGTCGCGTCCGGCTTCGTAGTCGCCTTCGCTCTTGATGCGTTGGATTTCTCCGAGAAGTTGTCCGAAGAGTTGACGGAGTTTGTTGTAGTCGTTGATGCGGATGAATGTCTCTCCGTCGCGTACCACATATTCTACTACATTGTCTTTTTTGCCATGTTCGTAAGCCCATTCGGCGATGAGTTTGCGATTGCGCATGTGGGCTTCTTCAATGTCTTTACCCGGCTCGATGCGCATGAGCTGAGTCATAAGGCCATTGAGTATATATTTATAGTATTCGGCTTTGTAGGCATCGGGATTATCGAGCAGCCCGAGTTCGAGTAATTTCGGGTCGGCAAGATAATAGAGCGCAAAGAGGTCGGCACGAGTCTCTTCGAGTGTAGAGTCGTGGGCTTTGAGCGCATTTGGGTCGGTGCCGGGGAGAAGTTGACCTGAGCCATGTCCGAGACATTCGTGGAGGTCGGTGTGGAGATTATCGGTAGTAAATAGATACTTGTCGAGGAGATCGCAAGTTGCTTGGTCGATTACGAACTCTTCGTTGAATCCATTACCATGAGAGGCTTTGTCGTAGGCTTCGGTGATGTTTTCGATGGTAACCGATTTAGAGCCGTGGGCGGCACGTATCCAATTGGCATTTGGAAGGTTGATGCCAATGGGGGTTGCCGGATAGGCGTCGCCGGCGAGGATGGCTGCAGTGATGACTTTGGCAGAAACGCCTTTCACTTGTGGCTTGCGGAAACGAGGATCGACCGGCGAGTTGTCCTCAAACCATTGCGCGTTGGCACTGAGTACTTCGGTGCGGTGTGACGCCGCTATGTTTTTGAAGTTGACAATCGACTCCCATGCGCCTGTCATGCCGAGAGGGTCACCGTAGCTTTCGATAAATCCGTTGATGAAGTCTACTTGCGAGTCGGTGTCTTCAACCCAGAGAATGGAATATTCATCGAAGGTCTTTAGGTCGCCTGTTCGGTAGTAGCTAATGAGTGAATTGATGATGTCGCGTTGACGTGGATTTTCGGCATATTCGGCAGCTTTGCCAAGCAGCTCGACTATGCGCTCGATAGCCGGAGAATACAATCCGCCTACTTTATACACTTCCTCCACGACCTTCCCATCGCGTTTGACCAATCGCGTATTAAGTCCGTAGGATATGGGAGTGAGGTCGGTGGTGTCCTTAATGCCGGCATAGTATGCTTCTACTTCGTCTTGAGTGACGCCTTCATAGAGGTTGCATGCGGAGGTGACAATGAGGTCTTCACCTTCGGCTTGGTTGACACGTTTAGCCATCAAATCCGGATTGAAAATCACATCAAAGAGTGTGGATAGCGTATTTGCATCGGGTTTTGACGAAAGTTTTGTCACTTCTGATTCAAGAAACTCGCGAGAAAATTCGGGTGTGAATTTATCCATCGAGTAGTGGTGGTGGATTCCGTTGGCAAACCATATTTGCTTCAAGTATTTCTCGAATGCCTTAAATTCCGAAGCGTTTCGATCCCCGGTGTAATTGGTGTAGGCGTTTTCGAGAAGTTGACGGATTGCAAGATTGTATTTGCCGTTTTGATCCCAAAGGATGTCGCGACCTGTGATAGCGGCCTCGGTAAGATAGTAGATAAGTATCTTTTGATTGAGCGACAACTCTTCAAATCCGGGTACTTGATATCGAAGTACTTCGATGTCGGCAAAGCGGTCGACACCATAGTTGAAATAGTTTTCTTCGGTAGGCATAGCTGAAGCGGTGAGTGTGGCTGCAAGCAAGGAACCGGCCACAATATTGTTAAACAATGACATAGCTAAATGATAGAATTATTCGACATATAAGATTAATCCTTTGAGGTATTCGCCCTCGGGATGATAAATGTTGATAGGATGGTCGGCCGGTTGTGTGAGCTGATGGAGTATGCGCACACGGCGACGCGACTGAGCTGCCGCGGAGAACACTGCGAGACGGAATTGCTCGCGCGACACAGCTTGAGAACAAGAGAATGTGAACAAGATGCCACCCGGACGAATCTTCTCAAAAGCCTTGGCATTGAGTTTGCGATAGCCGATAAGAGCATTCTTCAATGCGCTGCGATGCTTGGCAAATGCCGGAGGATCGAGAATTATAAGGTCGTATTTGTCGTCGATGCCGTTGAGAAATTTGAACGCATCTTCGGCAAAAGCCTCATGGCGAGTGTCGCCGGGGAAATTCAGCTCTACGTTGGCGTTGGTCAGAGTGATGGCTTTGGCTGAGCTATCGACCGAATGAACGAGCTTCGCACCGCCGCGCATGGCATAGAAAGAGAAGCCACCTGTGTAGCAGAACATATTGAGTGCCGAGCGTCCGGCTGCATATTTTTCGAGCAAAGCGCGATTGTCGCGTTGGTCTACAAAAAATCCTGTTTTTTGTCCTTTGAGCCAATCGACATGAAATTTCAGTCCATTCTCCATAGCCACATTGGTCTCAAATCCTCCGATTATATAGTCGTTTTGAGGGTCGAGATGGGCTTTGTAGGGGAGAGTAGTCTCGGATTTGTAATATACATTTTTAATGTCTGCACCATTGAGCGATGTGAGTGCTTTGGCTATAATGTCGCGAGCAAAGTGCATGCCCGGAGAGTGTGCTTGCACCACAGCGGTGTTGCCGTAGATGTCGACTACGAGACCGGGGAGAAAGTCTCCTTCGCCGTGCACCAAGCGGAATGCATTGTTGTCGGGACGGATAAGTCCGAGAGCTTGACGCAATGTGAATGCTGCTTGAAGTCGCTCGCGATAGAAGTCGGCATCGATAGTGGCATCTCCCCATTCGAGGATGCGAACGGAGATGCTCCCTATTTGAAAATGACCGACGCCAATGGTGCGATTGTCGTGCGACACAACCTCGACGATGTCGCCCTCTTCGATTCCGTCGGGAGTAGAGGCAATAGCGCCGGAGAATACCCATGGGTGGAATCGGTCGAGCGAGCCTTCTTTGCCGCGTCGGAGGTGTATGATAGGATAACTCATTGATACGAGAGTGTTATTTGAAGAAAAATCTGATAATATCGTTGCCGTTGGCATAGACGAGGAGTATGAGCAATAGTGCCATACCGGTCATCTGAGCATATTCCAAGAACTTTTCGCTGGGCTTGCGACGTGTGATTATCTCATAAAGGAGGAAAAGTACATGTCCGCCATCGAGAGCAGGAATCGGCAGAATGTTCATAAACGCCAAAACGATTGATATGAATGCTGTGATCTCCCAAAATGAGAGCCAATTCCATTGATCGGGGAAGATGCTTCCGATAGCACCAAAACCGCCAAGACTTTGTGCTCCCTCTTTGGTGAATAGATGCTTAAGTGATGACACATAGTTGGCGAGGGTGGTATAGCCGATTTCCAATCCTTTGGGGAATGATTCGAAGAACCCGTATTCCTCAACGATGGTGGGGTATACATCGGTAAGTGACTGCAATTGGATGCCAATCTTGCCATTGCTATCGGGGGTGATAGGAAGTGATAACTCCTGACCGTTGCGAATCACACCGAGCGTAGTCGGGGTGTCGGCAAACGAGGCTAATGCCTTTGTAAATTCGGTGTATGATGGTGTGTTGATCGGGCCTACGCTTACGATGCGGTCGCCTTTCTCCAAGCCGGCATTGATAGCCGCCTTGGCTACGGTTGAAGCGACTACCACCGGAATGCGCATGGTCATAAAAGGCATTGAGTCTTGTTCGAGTTTGAAGATAAACTTATCGGGGATGGCGATAGCTACGGTGTCGGTATTGTTGCGAAGTACTTTCACCTCTTTGGCTTCGACAATCTGATACATAAAAGGCTCGTTGGCTTTTAAAGCCACGCCGTCGGCTGTCAATGGAATGTCTCCATCGCAGAAACCCACCGCTTCTGCAGTGGCGTTGAAGTCGACTCCGGCATAAGCTTTATCGATTTCGATATATTTTTGGCCCCAACAAAATGCGATGCCGGCATAGATGAGTACGGCCAAAATGAAGTTGAATAGTACGCCACCGATCATCACAAACAATCGTTGCCACGCCGGTTTGGCGCGAAATTCCCATGGTTGTGCCGGTTTGGCCATCTGCTCGCGATCCATCGACTCGTCGATCATACCTGCGATTTTTACATATCCACCGAGAGGAAGCCAGCCGATACCATATTCGGTGTCGCGCCACGATGCGCGCTCAGAGCCATCAGCATTATATTTGACTTTGTTTTTCTTTGGCTTAAACTTGAAAAGAGAGAACCATGGATTGAAAAACAAATAAAATTTTTCAACCTTGATGCCGAAAAGACGAGCGAAAATGTAGTGCCCAAACTCATGAATGATGACCAATAGGGCGAGTGAGATAATGAGCTGGGCTGCTTTTACGAGAAATGTTTCCATTAATTAAAATCCTTTGTTTATAAGCTCCTCGGCCATTGCGCGAGCAGCGGTGTTAGTATTCACATAGTCGTCGTAAGATGGCGACGCTATGAAGTCGATGCGCGAAAGAGTCGCTTCAATCACGCGGTGTATGTCGAGAAATCCGATTTTTCCATGACGGAAAGCCGCGTTGGCTATTTCGTTGGCTGCATTGATTACGCAAGCCACGTTTCCTCCCTTGTTGAGAGCCATATAGGCAAAGTTGAGCATGGGGAATCGATCGGTGTCCGGGGCTTCAAATGTCAGAGAAGCGTAGTCGGAGAGTGAAAGTCCCGGTCGTGATGAGTGTAGACGTTGGGTCTCGCCAAGAGCATAGCTGATAGGAAGATGCATATCGGGCACTCCAAGTTGAGCTTTGACGCCACCATCCACAAACTCTACCATGGAGTGTACGATCGATTGTGGGTGTATCACAGCATCGATAGCTTCCGGCTTGATGTCGAAAAGCCAGCGAGCCTCGATGATTTCAAATGCCTTGTTGAGCAAAGTCGCTGAGTCGATGGTGATTTTTGCTCCCATCGCCCAATTCGGATGATTGAGCGCATCTGTCACAGTGACCGATTCCAACTCTTTCATCGAGCGATTGCGGAATGGACCGCCTGAAGCGGTGATGATAAGGCGCTTTATAGAGTCGTGACTTTCGCCTGCGAGACATTGGTAGATGGCTGAATGCTCTGAGTCGACCGGTATAATGGTCGAATCGGAGGTGGCAAGCAATTGAGTGATCAATTCGCCGGCAACGACAAGAGTCTCCTTATTGGCAAGCGCTATGCGATGTCCGGCTTTGATGGCTCTGATGGTAGGTTCCAGACCGCTATAGCCCACAGTTGCTGTGACCACGATGTCTATTTCCGGTAGCTCCATGGCATCAGCTATCGCCGATGCTCCGGCCGCGGTCGTGATGCCTAACGGCGCAAGCGCATCGCAAAGCGTGGCATATCGACTTTCGTCGGCTATGATGGCATATTGGGGATGGTATTTAATCGATTGCTCAATCAAAAGCTCGACATTACTACCGGCTGCAAGCACAAAAGCCTCGAATCGCTCGGGATAGTCCGAAATGATGTCGAGGGTTTGAGTGCCTATCGAACCTGTACTGCCGAGAATGGCAATCTTCTTCTTTGGTGTCACTTGACGATTATATTATAATGTGATATATTGATTTGCAAAATTAGTTCTTTTTGCCGGAGCATAAAAGTGTGTGGGACTTAAAATTATTAAAATGCAATATAATCGCGTGGGTTAAGAGGTGTCCCTTTGTGCCAAAGCTCAATTGTGAGAGGAAGAGTCCGACCGGAATAATCCTGCTTGCCACATAGCCCGATTCTCGCTCCGGTGTTGACTTTGTCGCCTTTTTGCACGAAAGCATCGCCCATACCGGAATATTTCGAGAGAAAGCCGTTAGGGTGCTGGACTATGATGGTGTAACCATTGGTCGATGTGTAGTAGCAATCGACAATCGTTCCGCTATATATCGATGATACTGCAGCATTTCGAGATGCAATGAGAGTGACACCCAACACATCAGATGTTTCATCGTCAACGGATGCAGTTGCTACCGGTGGGAAAAATGATAATCCTTCGGCTGCCAACGGAGAGAGTACCGATAGATTGAATTTTTCTTTGTCCTCAAATTGACGTACAAATTGCTTTTCGGCGTCGGATGCTCCGATAATAGAGTCGACCGGAAGCTGAGTTGTGGAATCTTGACGTGTATTTACGACAATCGAGGTATCGATATTGCCCGAAAGGATTGTGGCTATATTTGCCAAATAGGCATTTGTGATAGCAGCTTCGGCGGTCAGCGAGTCGAGACGCGCGTTGTTGTTGAGATTCTCTTGCAATTGCGAATGCTTTAAGTAGCCCGGAAGTAGAGTGCGAATCGGAGTAAACACGATGAGTGTAGAAACGACGCAACCGATGGCAAAGAGGAGAATAAGAATGGATATGACAACGCGGGTCTGCGACATCTTAATAGTCCATACTTGATTGAAGGTGTTCTCGTTGATAAACGATAATCTGAATCGGCGATGTGTCTTGAATCGTCGGGCAGGTTTTCGATTGAATTGTTGTATTGAACGGAATAATTTCATCACTCTCACTCTATTACAAAGCAAAGGTAAAAATAAAAACCGAATAAATATTAGAAATATCGTCTAAAAAATCTATTCAACCAAAAGTCATCAAAAAATGCTTGAAAAGGCGTATTAGTGGGCGGTTTTGTATAATTTGGTAAATTCGAGTTAAAAATTTTCTATAAAAAAAGTTGCACAAAAAATGAGTAATGTGTAATTTTGTAATCCTATTTGCTGAACAATAGTGTCTTATCGGCTGTTCTTGCAATTGAAATGATACATGCAATGTATCGTCGAAAAGAAGCTTTTAGAAAGCAAATAATATTTTTATGGGTTTAAATAATTTGTGTAATTTTAATTCATTTTAGAATGAAAAAGAACATTCTTTTAGTAGCAGCTGCTTTTTGCGGTGTGCTTTTTGCGACTGAGGCTAATGCTCAAGACGCTGTAGTAGTAGAAGATGTTACAGTAGCAGAAGTTCCTTGCAAGGACATTACTTATTCTACTGCTAAGGACAATTGGTTTATCCAAGTAGGTGCAGGTATCAACGCTCCTTTTGTGGAAAATTATCTCCCTAACGGAGAAGAAAAAAATCACATCACTACCGCATTCAACATCGGTGTTGGTAAGTGGATGACCCCTTATTTGGGATGGCGTTTGAGCGCTCTTGGTGGATCTCTCCACTGGGATAACGGTGCGTTCAGCAAGGCTCGTTATGGCAACCTCAACTTCGACTTGATGTGGGATATGTTTAACTCAATCGGAGGTGTGAACACTAAGCGAGTATTCAGCATCGTTCCTTTCGTAGGTCTTGGTGGTACTTATACTTGGGATTTTGAAGCTCCTGCAGCTATCATGGGCAACGATGGTAAAGCTCGTGACGATCAATGGACTCTTCCCGTGTCTGCCGGTCTCCAATTCCGTTTCCGCCTTTGCGAATATGTTGACTTCTTTGCTGAAGGACGCGCTCAATTCTATGGCGACAACTTCAACAACTATGCTTATGGTGATCCCATCGACGTGAACCTCACTGCTATCGCAGGTTTCACTTTCCACCTCACCGGTCACAAGTTTGGTGCGGTAAATCCATGCAACTATCTTGCTTACATCGATCAACTCAATGGTCAAGTTAATGACCTCCGCGGTCAACTCGCTAACTGCAACAGCCGTCTCGCTGCTGCTGAAGCTCAACTTCCTTGCCCCGAAGTGAAAGAAGTAGAATGTCCTGAAGTAGAAGTGGCTCCGTTGATGTCGACTGTACGTTTCACTATCAACTCTGCTAAGATTTCTAACTCAGAAATGGTTAACGTTTACAACGTGGCTCAATGGATGAAGGCTAATCCTGAAGCTAAGGTTGTAGTAACCGGTTATGCTGACAAGAACACCGGTAGCTCTTCTTACAACATGACTCTCTCTGAAAAGCGTGCTAAGAATGTTGTTAAGGCTCTCGAAGGCTACGGCATCGAGTCAGATCGTCTCACTGTTGCTGCTCAAGGTAGCGATGTTCAACCTTACGACACCAACAACTGGAATCGTATCGTAATCTTCTCTCAAAAGTAAGAATCTGCGATATAGTATAGAATAATAAAAAAACGAGCAAGGTTAATACGTTTGACCTTGCTCGTTTTTTTTTGTGATATGCCGTTTATTTTTGCGAGTTTGGCACATAATTTGTTATATGAGTATAATATAATAATGTAACGAATATGGCAACAAGGAATATAATAGATAGCAAGGATAAAATAAAAGGATACTTACAGTCGCGACGACTGCGCGAGGCGATGCGTGAGTTGCGCGCTCTTGCCGGCTCATTATCGTGGACTCTGCAAGAAGATGTCGACAAGGTGGAGGAGTCATATCGTATGATGCTGCAATATGCGGTGAAAGGGGTAGAGGATCCGGGGCGCCAAGAGGTGTATGACCATATTATAGCTTCGCTATATGGGATAATGGATCGCGTAGTGCGTGAAGTCGAAAAAGCTGACTCGTCGGCTCTGTATTTCAATACGCTTCGCTATGAAAATATGCAACCCGGCGATTCGGTGGCATCGTTGATTGGTGCGTATGAAAAGTTGTGTGATAACTCATCTCTCTACAATCTTATCATCGAATCGCAAGCAAGCCGAACCAAAACAATCGATATGCAGCGCGAGAAGGAGCAGATGGAGAGACGGATATTCAATCGTGTGTGGGTGGAATATCCGTTGACAGTGGGCGACACCGAGGCTATGGAGTGGGCGTTTAGTTCGGAGGCGTTACCCGATTATTTCAAGTCTCTGTTGGTGTCGGCATTGATGCTCGGATTGATTGCCTACTATGATGAGCGACTATTGTTGTTGCTGCTGAATGTGTATCAGTCGGCTAAGGAGGAGGTGGCGATGAGAGCCTTATGTGCGGCGATGTTGGCAATGTATATCCATCGCAATAGGTTGGGACTGAAAGTGACACAACGAGTGGCATTGCTTAAAGATGTGGTGGAGTCGTGGCACGAAGATGTGAAGCGCGTGTTTATGCAGTTTATTCGCGCTCGCGACACTGAGCGTATCAATCGCAAGATGCAAGACGAGTTGATACCATCGATGCTTAAACTGCGTCCTGATATATACAAAAAGATTAATGACAATAGTTCGATAATCGACTTGTCGCAATTGGAGGAAAACCCCGAATGGCAAGAGCTGCTCGACAAGAGTGGTATAACCGATAAGATGAAAGAGCTGTCGAAGATGCAAGAGGACGGGGGCGATGTGTTTATGAGTACATTTGCCCATTTGAAGCACTATCCGTTTTTCTCCGAGATAGCCAATTGGTTCCTTCCATTCCATATCGACCATTCGGAATTGATGAGTTCGCTGTCGGGCGAAGACAGCGTAGCCGGCGAAGTTATAGCGGCTTCTCCGTTTTTGTGTAGCTCCGACAAGTATTCGATATGTCTGTCGCTTAGCTCGATACCATCGCAGCAACGACAGATGATGATGTCGCAATTTTCGGCTCACAATATCAATGCGGCTGAAATACGCAATGCCGAATTGCTTGCCGATGATGCGCGTCGCGACAATGTGGTGAACAAATATGTGCAAGATGTGTATCGATTCTTTAAGCTCTTTCGCCGTAAGCGAGAATTTTCCGATCCTTTTGATATGCCTCTCAATATGTTGCAAGTGCCGGTGCTGATCTCCGATTTTGACGATGTGGAGACGCTGTCGGTTGTTGCTGAATTTTATTTTAAGCGCGGATATTATTCCGATGCCTATGATTTGTTCAGTCGATTGTCGGAGAAGATGCCACCTTCGGCCCAATTGTTCCAGAAGATGGGCTACTGCAAGCAACAGGATGGGCAAGTCGAAAAGGCTCTGCAATATTACGAACAGGCTGAGTTGTTGAATGCTCAAAGCGTGTGGACTCTTCGTCGCATCGCTGCTTGCTATAAGTTGCTCGGACGTCCGGCTAAGGCGTTGGAATATTTCAAGCGGGTGGTGGAGATGAAGGATAGCGACTTGGCTGCGACGTTAAATGTAGGACATTGCTTGATGGAGCTTGGTCGATATGAGGAAGCGTTGCGCTACTACTTCAAAGTGGAATTTCTCGATGAGAAATCTACCCGCGCGTGGCGACCTATTGCGTGGTGCGCGCTACTCGGACGCGACTTCAAGCAGAGCCGTCGCTACTACGATAAAGTAATGACCGACGCGCCTACTGCCGGAGATTTCCTGAATATGGGACATTTGGAATTGGCGACCGGCAATGTGGACACAGCAGTGGAAAAATACAAGCAAAGTGTGACTGCCGACGGTGGAAATGTCGAGGCATTCATTTCGTCGATGGAAGCCGACAAGCACTATCTCGAAGCGTTGGGAGTCGACATTTCGTCGATACCATTGCTGATAGATGCGTTGTTGTATGAACTTAGCTAACGTAAAATTTTGTAAAACCGACGATTAATCTATAGTAAATAGGTAATTTTGTGTTGTGGAAACAACATATAAACACAATATATCAATCAATGAGAAAAATAATTTTTGCCCTTTTTATGCTTATTACAGCCATGGGACAAGCAAGTAATCCATTCTTTGAGGAGTTTAATACCGTACACAACACTCCTCCGTTTAGTAAGATCAGCAATAGCCAATATGAGGAGGCTATAGATCGTGGTATCGCACTCGAAAATCAAGCTATCGATGCAATCGTGAAGCAACGTTCACGCCCTACGTTTGAAAACACTATCGTAGCGCTTGGAAATTGTGGCAAGGATCTTAACAGAGTGCTCAATGTATTTTATCCGATGCTTTCATCGTTGAGCGATGATGAGTTGATGGAAATATCAATGCGCGTATCTGCCAAATTGTCAGAGCACTCGACGAGCATATCGCTCAACGAGGGCTTGTGGCAGCGTGTGAAAGAGGTGTGGGAGAATCGCGAGAATGAAAATCTCGACACTGAAGATCAGATGCTTCTCAAGCGTACCTACGAATCGTTTGAACGCTCCGGCGCCAATCTCCAAGGTGAAGCGCGCGATAAGTATCGTGCGATTTCGGCTGAATTGTCGGAGCAAACGACCAAGTTCGGTCAGAATGTGTTGAAAGAACTCAACACCTACGAAATATGGTTGAAGCTCGAAGACCTCGAAGGTCTTCCCGACAGCTCGATTGAGGCCGCAATGCTTGCTGCCGAAAGTAAAGGCCGCGATGGTGAGTATCTGTTCACTCTTGCACAGCCGACCTATATGGCATTTATGAAATATTCATCTCGTCGCGACTTGCGCGAGAAGATGTATCGCCTCTATATGGGACGCAACATGAAGGGTGAATACTCAAATGTTGAAGTGCTCGCCCGCATAGCCGAGTTGCGTCGTCAGATGGCTAATCTCTTTGGCTATGAGACCTATGCCGACTATAAGCTCGTCAACACTATGGCTGAGACTAAAGAAAATGTGTATAATCTTCTCGATCAGCTCCGCGATGCCTATCGCCCGGCTGAGCTTGCCGAGATGGCTGAAATCACGGAGTTTGCCTCTAAGTATGAGGGCAAGCCGATGAAGATTGAGGCATGGGACTATAGCTACTATTCAAACAAGCTCCGCGCCGAGAAATATTCCTACAACGAGGAGGAACTTCGTCCCTATTTTGAATTGAACAATGTGGTGAACGGCGTGTTTGGCCTTGCTACCCGCCTATACGGATTGCAATTCACCTACAATCCTGCCATCGAGGTGTATCATCCCGATGTTAAAGCCTACGAAGTGACTGAGGCTGATGGCGAATATGTGGGTGTGATCTACACCGACTTCTTCCCTCGCGACAGCAAGCGTCCCGGTGCATGGATGACCGGATTCCGCGATGAATCAAATCTCAACGGTGTGGAGACTCGTCCTCACGTGTCGATTGTGATGAATTTCACCAAGCCCACCGGCTCCAAGCCGTCGTTGCTTACTCCCTATGAAGTGGAAACATTCCTCCATGAGTTTGGTCACGCGCTCCATGGTTTGCTCGCCAATACGAAATATTCATCGCTGTCGGGCACTGCCGTGTATCGCGACTTTGTAGAGTTGCCATCGCAATTCAACGAAAACTATCTCACCCAAAAGGCGTTTCTCGATGGATTTGCTCGTCACTATGAAACCGGCAAAGCGATACCGCAAGAGCTGATCGACAAGCTCATCACGACCTCACAATTTGGCGCCGCCTACTCATGTCTGCGTCAGCTCTCATTTGGCTATCTCGATATGGCATGGCACACTATCACCGCTCCGGTCAAAGCAAAAGATGTAGAAAAATTTGAGGTAGAAGCGACCAAATCAGTGCAGATGTTTGACGTAGTGCCCGGCACGATGTGCGCACCGCAATTCAGCCACATCTTCTCCGGCGGCTATGCAGCAGGCTACTACAGCTACAAGTGGGCAGAAGTGCTCGATGCCGATGCGTTCTCAGTGTTTGAAAAGAATGGCATCTTCGACGCACAAAGCGCAATCTCGTTCCGTAAGAACGTGCTCGAAAAAGGTGGCACAGAGCACCCGATGACGCTCTACAAGCGATTTCGTGGTCAAGAACCCACCATCGACGCCCTCCTCAAGCGCGACGGCATCACCTTCACCTCTCCCGACGACGCCCCCCTCACCGACGTCGAAGGTCGCTAAAGATTCCATATACTGATAAAACAAAGCGAGCTGCAATACATTCCGATTGCAGCTCGTTTTGCTGTTAGCGAAATTGATATGTACTATCGTAAACCTTCCAATTGTTGTTTTTATTCTCATCAATCAGCCAAACTGAAAATTCTTTATTGGAGATGGTGTTGGTGAAAATAATCGTTACTGAATTTTTGTTATGTCCGTGAACTGTCGAGGCAATGGCATGCATGGTTGCGAATATGGTCTACGAGTGTTGATCTTTTATGATATGGCACACTGAGAAGTGTCGATCGAGTCTCTGCGTCGCTTGATGGAAAATTGTTATAATAAAACTTTGGTGTAGTAATGCGTTTAAGCATGGCTACATCGCCGTTGGCTACAGCTATAAACTAAAGTACAATATAGTCGAGTAGTGAAAGAATTACTACTAATTTGTCGTTGTGTATATATAGATTGAAATCTAAAATGAATACATTCACAATACATGGGACAGCATAAATGATATACTCTGTGATGCGACGTTTTCGTAAATCCGGGATTGGTATTGGTTTTTCTCGACGTGCGAGCGCAAATTGTATGAGCAGAATGGCCATAAAAGAGAAGAAAAAGTAGGCCATTGTTTCAAACTGCAATGCTATCCAAAAGAAACTTGGATAATATGTCGCGTCCGAGTATGTAGAATAACCATAAATGTCCCAATCCCAACCATAATTGGCCTCATAACTGCCATATAGCCAAGCTCCGGTGATGAGAATGATTGTGATGAGTGCTGCTTGTCCGAGGATTTTCATGCACCATTTAAGTCGCTTATCAGGTGTGCTTAAGTCCGGAATATGCGGGTCGAAGATGAAAGTGCAATTGAGTGGGTCGGCTGTTGGTGTAGATTTGGTAGTCGATGCCGAATCGAACTGATTCTCGCGCTTGGTTTCGTAGGTGTCTTGCGGATTTTCTCGTGTTGTTTCGTCGTTATCTTGCGGTGTGGCATGAGGGTTTTCTCGCTTGGTTTCGTCGTCGAAAGTTTCAGAAGAAGCGGTATTGCCCGTCGGGTTGGCGAAGTCGCCAACGAGCACCTTGCGAGCATCGGCACAAGTGCGTAAGCGAGCCTCGGGGTCAACGACAATCAAGCGGCGAATAAGCTGTTGCCATGGCTCGGGGATGGTATTGATGGTCGCAGGAAGTTCACCCGAATTGATTTGACGGAACAACTCGATGCGTCCGGCTGAACTTGTAGCTGGGTGAGAACCGGAATTGAACGGCAACTCACCGGTGAATAGTTGAAAAGCAATGACGCTGAAGCTCCAAAGGTCGGTGTTGCGTCGCATTAGCTTCTCTCCGAGTTGTTCTGGTGAAGCGTATGCAAGAGTACCGGCTCCGGTAATAGAATTGCCGAAGCGAGAGCTGTCGCCCTCCTCAAATTCTTTCGACATCCCGAAGTCGGTAATCTTAGGAATAAACTCGTTGCCTCGTCGGGCAATAAGAATATTTCTCGGTTTCAGATCGCGATGCACCACATTGTGAGAGTGTAGGAAATCGATACCATCGAGGATTTGTAAAATTAGAAATTAAAAAGCAAGAATTGCAATGAAATATGGTCGAGTGTGACGAAATGTCGAGTTTGTATGACGAAATGCAATTAGGACTTAAACTTGCGATTGCAAAACGGACATTTTCCGGCTCGACGCAAGAATTCCCAAGAACGTCCTCGCAAACTGGCATTACACGACGGACAGACATAATTGAGTTCGAATTGCTCGTTGAGTTTGTTGAGGCGCTCTTTGTTTTGCTGATTGCTTGACGAAGCCCATTTGTTGGCAAAGATGAAAACGATTACAATGAGTATGCCTCCACCAATGCCTACAATCACTTGGCTACCAGATCCCGCAATCGCTGTGAGAGCACCAAGAAGGGTGGTGGGAAGCATGCGTTTGAGCATCATGTTTTCTTGACCTCCGTTTTGAAGTTCGGTAGATTCTGCTTGATAGTCCTCGTAGACATATTGCAGTTCTAAAAAGCGCTTGGAAACTCGGCGTCACTCATAGGCAACATTTTGAGAATTTCGGGAATGTTGAGTATGAAATGGTTGGCTCCACCGAGCGAAATGCGGTCGGTAGTGGAGATTTGTTTATTGACTACTCGCACACCATTGATATATGTTCCGTTGGAAGAGTCGAGATCTTCAATAAATATACCGTTGTTGTTGCGATATATTTTAGCATGGATACGACTTACGCGGTTGAACATATCCGGCACGGTATATCCATTAGCGACATGTCGACCTATTAGTATTTCATTTGTGGCCATAATGTTATTTATGGAATATAAATTGAACGTAGATTTTTTAATGCTTCTTTAGATGGGGTGAGATTGAAAATCAATCCGCCATCGCGAGTCATCAGTTTTAAGGATTGTTTGGCAATGTCAATGCGATATACATAGTTGAGATTGACTATATACGATTTGCCAATACGGGCAAACGTTCGAGCATCCTCCGATAATTTTTCGGCAAGATATTCTTGCATTCGTTGTAGAGATATAGTGAAAACCAGTTTTTGCCCGTTATTGAGAAACTGCATGGTATAGTTTTTGTCGGCTTCAAAATAGACGATTTGTGCCAAGCAAATTCTGAAAAATTCGTCACGAGAATTGAAGTAAATATATCGCTCAAGATTTGCCATCGTGTTATGGTATTGTTGTGATTTAATGTATATCTCTTAGTAAAAGATAATTTTATTGGCTACATGATTGCATATCAGCTG
>CAZWWS010000052.1:5666-16185 GCA_964637445.1 uncultured Muribaculum sp. | reverse complement strand
CCCCCGATACCCTTTAGGGGTATATACGCTTTCCAGGCGTGCCTCTTCAACCACTCGAGCATCACTCCTTTGATGCGTGGATGTTGTGATTGCGAGTGCAAAGTTAGCTAATGTTTTTGAAACGGCAAGACTTGATACTGCTTTTTGTTGGTTAATTTTAGGGAAAAGGTGTCATTTGGTGAAGCATTAGGTGGAACGAGAGTATTGTTGTTCGAGGTTTAGGAGCTGTTGTTTTGTGGCAAGTCCTCCGGCATATCCGGTGAGTGCCCCATTGCTCCCGATGATACGATGGCATGGGACAATGATTGATATGGCATTTGAGCTGATGGCGTTGGCTACGGCTCTGACGGCTTTGGGGCGATCTGTTTTCTCTGCGATTCCTTTGTATGATGCAGTCGTTGCGTAGTCGATGCTTGACAAAGCGTTCCATACATCGATTTGAAATTTGCTGCCAACGAGCAAGATGGGGATGCCGAACGAGTGAATCTCACCATCAAAATATGCATCCAAAAGCTCGATGACATGATTTAATGTTGGGGATTGATGATGCTGGAATGAATCGTTTAGCAGGTGGCGGATTCTGTGAAGATTGGCTTGATGACGAGTGGAGTCTACCCAATCGCAGAGGCACAATCTGCTATTGTACTCGCCCAAAAGCAAGTTGCCCAAAGGAGATGTATATATTGCTATTGAAATCATTATCGTCCTTAGATAATCTGTGATAGAGTTAATACTCTCTCATTCTATTAGCAAAGATAGTGTTTTTGTTTCTGATTTTGGCTGGTGCGATTTCGCTAATTGTCGAATTTGGCGTATCTTTGTGACTAAAATGCAGACAATGGAGCAAGAATATGCGTCGAGCTATTTAGAAAATGCGGTCAACGAATTGTCGCGGTTGCCCGGTATTGGTCGCAAAACGGCTTTGCGATTGGCTCTTCATGTCCTTCGACAAGAGGAGCGAATGGGGGTGGCATTGGGGCAATCGATTATTGACCTACGTAGGAATGTTCGCTATTGCTCGTGCTGTCATAATATATCTGAAACCGAAATATGTGAGATTTGTGCAAATCCGATGCGCGACCATTCTATGGTGTGTGTTGTAGAGAGCATAAAAGATGTGATGAGCGTAGAAAATACTCGCCAATACACCGGCGTGTATCATGTGTTGGGTGGAGTAATCTCTCCAATGGATGGCATCGGACCGGATCAGTTGGAGATTGCATCTCTCGTCGATCGAGTCGCTTCGGGTGATGTGAAAGAAATTATATTGGCACTGAGTGCGACAATGGAAGGAGATACGACATGCTTCTACATCTACCGCCGCATGGGTACATTGCCGGTGCGTATCACTCAGTTGGCTCGCGGAGTGTCGGTTGGTAATGAGATTGAATATACCGATGAGATTACTCTCGGTCGTTCGCTGATTAATCGTATTCCGTTTGCTGATTCGTTCAATAATAAATAGCGTGAGATGATTCTGCTGGAAGACGATATAATCAAATTGCGAGCTGTCGAGCCTACCGATTTAGACGCATTGTATCGATGGGAAAACGATACCTCGCTGTGGACGATGGGGAGCAGTATGGCTCCGTTTTCTCGAAAACAATTATGGGATTATATCAATAATTATACCGATGATATATACACGGCTCGGCAGCTTCGATTGATGATAGAGCGTAAGGTCGATGGAGATTTGTTGGGAACGATTGATATGTATGATTTCGACCCATTTAATATGCGAGCCGGTATAGGAATTTTGATAGATTCGGCTTATTCGCGACAGGGCTATGGCGCTCGTGCTATGCAATTATTGACGCAATATGCTCAATATTTGGGCTTGCACCAATTGTGGGCGGTGGTGCCTGCTACAAACGTAGCCAGTATGGGGATGTTTAAGAAATGTGGATTTGCTATCGCCGGACATCTTCGCTCGTGGTTGCGAATATCGGGACGTTATCAAGATGCTTATATTTATCAACGATTGTTGTCTTAGTTCATTTGTGGATTTTGTGGGTGATACAGCCATCCGCGATATTTCTCACCCAAAGAGCGAACCATTGAATGCCAATATCTGTCGCCTTTCCCTATTAGCACTTTGTCTGTATTCGGGATGTCGGCTACTGCCCAAACATTTTTGCTCAGTTCTTCTTCGAGCTGCCCGGCGTCCCATCCGCTATAGCCGAGGCAGAAACGGAAATTTTGCTCGGCATCATAACCCGAATTGATTAAGTCGGCCACGATGTCGAAGTCGCCACCTATATAGAGATTGCCGACGATATGGCGCGAATTGGGAATTATATCGCCGAGTGTGTGAAGAAAATAAAGATGATCCTGCGACATCGGTCCTCCGCAAAACACAGGTATACGCTTGTCGATGGTTATCGCCGGAACTAATTCCCTAAGTGAATAGTGCGTGGCTTTATTCAAAACTACACCCATCACACCCTTACCCGGCTCATAGTCTACTAAACAAACGACAGCATGATTGAAATAGCTTTCGCGCAAAAATGGCTCGGCTATAAGCAACGCTCCGGCATAGGGGGTCGGAGTGGATACTTTGATGTTGAATATTAATGAGTCAAGTGTCTTCATACGTGTCGTAAGTGATTATAAATAAAACCACAACGAATATAGTGAAATATTTTCAATGAGCAAAAAATGTGGTATTATTTTGCTGAAAATAAATCGCTTTGTCTCTATTCCAGCCATGTGGAATATATCGAGTCGATTTTTTGGTCGAGGGCTTGATTGAGGTTGGTGGAGTCTTTTTGAGTTAGTTTGCTTAGGTCGTTGATCGATATTTCTGCTGCCGGTTTGGGGGTAGACTTCTTGCCGGCTTCGGTCTTTGTTGCTGTTTTGTCGGCGAAGATCCCGGCTACATATCCCGATGAGTGATAATGACGAGTGTAATATCGCTCGTTGAGATTGCTTATAATCACTCCTTGGCTTGACGATGCGTGTATCATGCGATCGTCTCCTATATATATACCTACGTGCGACACTCGCGACTTATCGCGACCGGTAGCGAAAAACACGAGGTCGCCTTCTGCGAGTTCGTCTTTGCTGATGCGTTGGCAGAATTGTTGTTGCTGTGCTGAGTTGCGTGGCAACTTAAGATTTGCTACCTTAAGATATATTTGAGTCACCATGCCGGAGCAGTCTACACCCTTGCGGTCGTTTCCGCCGTAGCGATATTTCGTCCCGAGCCAATTTCGCGCTTCGTCCACTATGGCTTTGCGACGAGAGTCGACCGATGTGGCATCTTTAGGTGCGTCACGGTCGCGCCTTTCGGTGTAAATATCATCTTTTGTGGCGTTGCGCGACGAGTGACACCCCGACAGAGTAAGCAGGGCTACGATAATCATCGGTATTGTATGGCGCATCGACATATATAGATGTTAGGATTACAAATTTAGGCATTAACTTTCTAATATGTGACTTGTCATCCAATTAAAATTGGAGTAAACAGCTACAAAGCGAGCCGAATTTTAATATCTTTCACAGTATTCAAGTAAAATTGATTTAATTCCGACCGATAAGCTATTAAATTACATTAAGAATGAGTATAATTTTGCGATATTATAAAATAAACTCTTACATTTGCCGTCAGAAAGATAAAGTTAAATTTTAACAGCTCAAAAGTTAAACTGAAGTTTTATTTTAACATTGAAGAATATGAAAATCTACGGAAAAATTGCATTATTGGCTTGCGGAGTTGCTATAATGAGCTCTGCAGTCACAGTGATGGCTATGCGCAATAGTGATAGCACCTCGGCCGATTCCTTGATTAATGATACTGTCATCGCCTCTGCTTCCAATCAAGCAGAAGGCTCATTCTACACCGCATCGCAGCGTCCTACTCCCGAAACTGATTTTACCCATGCAGCTGAGAGCACCATCAATGGTGTGGTAAGCATCAAAAGCTATGCTACTCCGCAGGCGGCTCGCTATGGCGGACAGCAGATGTTCTCCGATCCATTCTTTGAATTTTTCTTCGGACAAGGCAATGGCAATCAGAACCGTCGACGTCAGCAACAGCAGCAAGAGCCGGAGCAACAACAACTCGGTCTTGGCTCAGGCGTAATTATCAGCGAGGATGGGTATATCGTGACCAATAATCACGTTATTGATGGGGCAGAACGACTGGAAGTGACGCTCAATGACAATCGTACGTTCAACGCCAAAGTGATTGGTACTGACCCTACTACCGACTTGGCATTAATAAAAATCGATGCAAAGGGATTGTCGGTGATTCCTATCGGAGATTCAGATGCGCTCAAAGTTGGCGAATGGGTGCTTGCTGTCGGTAATCCGTTTGGCTTCACCTCTACAGTGACAACCGGTATAGTGAGTGCGAAAGCTCGTAACATCTCGCTGATGACAAGTTCTCGCGGTTCGAAGGGTATCGAATCGTTTATCCAGACCGATGCGGCTGTCAATCCCGGCAACTCCGGTGGTGCACTCGTCAATCTCAGTGGCGAATTGGTCGGCATTAATACCGCAATATATTCTCAGACAGGTAACTATGCCGGCTACTCGTTTGCGATTCCTACATCGATTGTGACTAAAATCATTACCGACATCAAGCAATATGGCTCAGTGCAGCGAGCTGTGCTCGGCGTTTCGTTTGGCGAACTCACTCCCAAGTTGGCTAAAGAGAAAAATATTACAGCAGTCAACGATGGTCTCTACATCGGTAGCGTAGCCGATCGCAGTGCAGCCATGGAGGCCGGACTGAAAGAGGGCGATGTAATTGTAAAGGTAAATGGAGTGGCAACACACAACACCGCTCAACTCCAAGAGCAACTCAACAAATATCGTCCCGGTGACAAGATTACCATCACATATATCCGCGATAATAAAGAGCATACCGCCAATGTCACATTGCGCAACTCGCAAGGCGACACAAAGATAACCAAGGCAGCCGATGTGATGGATCTCGGATGCGCATTTAAGCCCGTGTCTGAAGCTACGCAGAAGGAGCTTGGTATCTCGTCCGGTCTTCAAGTAGTGGGATTGAAAGATGGCAAGTTTAAGCAAGCTGGTATCAAAGACGGATTTATCATCCTCGACATCAACAATAGTCGCGTATCGTCATCGGAAGATATTGAGAATATCTACAATGCGATAATGAAAAGTTCGGAAGAATACGACAAAGTGATGTTTATCACCGGGATCTATCCGACAGGTAAGAAAGTGTATTATGCTGTCGACCTTGCCGAATAACGCCGACCGACAATAATCATATCATTAATATTAGGGTTTCTTTTATGGTGCCGAGCCTCAATGGGTTCGGCACTTTTTTGTGTATATAAATTATTCGCTTTGTAAGCTGTTTTTTTGATTTTGTGCTATTGATGAAAAATTTATAGAGCGATTAAACTTTTGTGCTTTGCTTAAGTCATAACTACAAATTGAATTAATAATTTGGTTATTTCGACAAAGTTATGAAAACAAAGATTTTTCTATTGGTAATGACAATGGTGCTTTCGATTGGCACGACTTATGCTGACGAAAAGGTCGAACTGACAAAAGAGCAGAAAAAAGAGTTGCAAGCTAAGCGTGACTCGATCGACTTTATTCATTCTTCCAAGGCTATCGACGATCGGCATTTCGTACTTCAAGCCGATCAAGTTATCTATGGCAGAGGCGGTTCTGACTCAGTGTTGCCATCGACCAACTTTGTTGTGGTAAATGGCGAACAAGGTATCATTCAAGTGTCACCGAAAGTCGGTGGCGGTCCGAATGGGGTAGGAGGAATCACAATTGATGGCACAATCTCCGGATATAAGGTGAAAACCGACAAAAAGGGTAACAAAATCGTGTCGATGACCATCTCCAGCAAGGGAACATCGTCGAGCGTTATCATAACTCTTTATAATGGGAGCAATCGCTCGATGGGTCGCGTAAGCGCTACGTTCAGAAGTGATAATGTCACTCTCAATGGCAATCTGCTTCCCTACAACCACACCGAAGTTACTGTCGGTTCGCATAGATAAGCGTTTACAAGATAAAAATAGAGTTAAACTATATTCAGAGGCGAGACAAAAATCTCGCCGTGGTGTTGTATAAAAGCATACATACAAATTTTTATGCAAAAATGGTTGTGTGTGTGATGAAAATTTTGTAACTTCGCACGATTAAAAACTCGGGTTATCAATAGATGAGACAATTAAAAATTACAAAGTCTATTACCAATCGTGAGAGTGCTTCACTCGATAAGTATCTGCAAGAGATTGGCCGTGAGGAACTTATCAATGTGGATGAGGAGGTGGAGCTCGCTCAACGCATCAAGCAAGGAGACCAGGCTGCGCTCGAAAAGCTTACTTGTGCAAACCTTCGCTTCGTTGTATCGGTGGCAAAGCAGTACCAAAACCAAGGTCTTAGCTTGCCGGACTTGATCAATGAGGGTAATTTGGGCTTGATTAAAGCTGCACAGAAGTTCGACGAGACTCGTGGCTTTAAGTTTATCTCTTATGCGGTATGGTGGATTCGTCAATCGATTCTTCAAGCCCTTGCCGAGCAATCTCGTATTGTGCGACTACCTCTCAATCAGGTCGGTTCGCTCAATAAGATAAGCAAGGCTCTGTCGAAGTTTGAGCAGGAGAACGAGCGCCGTCCGTCACCGGAGGAACTTGCTGAGACATTGGATGTACCCGTAGAGAAGATTGCCGATACGCTGAAAGTATCCGGCCGTCACATCTCTGTGGATGCTCCCTTTGTTGAAGGTGAGGACAACAGCCTTCTTGATGTGTTGACCAACGATGACTCGCCAATGGCCGACTATACGTTGACCCAAGAATCTCTTTCTAAAGAAGTGGATCGTGCCCTTCGTCAGCTCCATGAGCGTGAGCGCGAGATCTTGAAGATGTTCTTCGGTATAGGATGCCAAGAAATGACTCTCGAAGAGATTGGTGCAAAATTTGACCTTACACGCGAGCGTGTACGTCAAATCAAAGAAAAGGCTATTCGCCGACTAAAGGGACAAAAATCCCGCTTATTAAAGACATATCTCGGCTCTTAATCGCGATTACGCGAATAGTAGATTACCGAATGACAATAGGCGCATCCCACACCGGATGCGCTTATTATCGTTAATATTGTTTTCTCATATTAATATCTATTCTAATCCATTTAGCTTTTTTATTGGTCAGGATTGTCAGTCGTAATGCTTTTGGCAGTATTTTTGCATATATGGAAATGTAGCAATCATAAAACTTACAGACATGACTATTTACATTATTTTCGGGTTGATAGCTTTAGCAAGCTATTTGGTTCAGCAAAACCTAAACTCAAAATTTCAACGTTATAGCAAACTCCCACTGCCATGGGGAATGACCGGTATGGAAGTGGCGCGCAAGATGCTCGACGAACATGGCTTGCAGCATGTGCAGATCACTCAAATCGATGGAACTCTTACCGACCATTATAATCCGGCCAACAATACCGTAAATCTCAGTCGCGATGTCTACTATGGGCATGATGTCGCAGCAGCATCGGTTGCTGCCCATGAGTGTGGACATGCGGTGCAACACGCACGTGCGTATGCTCCGCTTCGGATGCGTTCGGCGCTTGTGCCTCCGGTCAGTTTCGCTTCCAAAGTTATGCCGTGGCTGTTGCTGGTTGGTATAATTACGATTCAGACACTTCCGGTGCTGATGTTTGCCGGAATCATACTATTTGCCATTACTACTCTTTTCAGCTTTGTGACGCTTCCGGTCGAGATAGATGCATCGCGTCGTGCGCTCGCATGGCTTGAAGGCGCACATATCACTACTGCAGATACTCACGACAAGGCAAAAGATGCTCTTAGAAGTGCGGCATATACCTATGTAGTGGCAGCTCTCGGCTCTCTCGCTACCCTCATCTACTACATCCTGATATTCGCCTCTCGCCGCGACTAAAGCTCTAATAAAAACGAAAGCAGCGAAGCCAATGTGTCTCGCTGCTTTTGTTGTGTTGTACGAAGAGGTTTATTTTAGTAGTTTGAGTGGCTCAATTATATTCCAAGAACCATCGAATACATCGAGATATTGAAATAGCTGGTTCAATCCGGTGGCATCGCTCGAACCATTTAATACAGCGGTCATCCCTTTGTTATAGCAGTCGGCAAATTCAGCGACGTTAGAATATTTGAAGTCGGGATTTATGCCATTGGTTTCTTTGTGATGGAGTACACCATTTACTAAGTGAAGATCAAACACGTTTTCTCCGATTTGCACAATCCATTGAGCATCGACATCTCCGGCAACATCTCCTTTGACCAATACCGATAGGTATTCGAATACATACTGAGCGGGGAGTGTTTTGAGTGTCATTGACACTCGTTGCACAAATTCTTGGGCGGTCTTAGTGCCGATGCCTATACGCATACCTCGCAATTCGCAGGCGGCGCTGAGATATATATTTCTCCAAGTTCCGGCCTCGAATGTGTAGGCTAATTGCTCCATAGCATCGGCTTGAAGATTTCGGGCTTCGGTGTTGCTCGGATTTGCGAATACTACATGGCGAGTCAACTCAATTGCCCAACGGTAGTCTTCTTTCTCGAAGTATTCGTGAGCTTTTTTTACTACGGCATCTTCACCTCCCATATCAGCCACAAATCGCTTGGCAACTTCTTCATCGGGATACTTGAAGTAATTGGCAGGATTGCCGTCCCACCATCCTACGTAATGCTGTGCTACGGCTTTTACGTTGTGAGAAATGGTGCCATAGAATCCTTGATTGAAAAATTCATTGTTTAGAGATGCCGGAAGTGTGAATACTTCTGCGATTTCTTCCATATTCATTCCCTTGTTGAGCATGCGGATTACTTGGTCGTTGAAGTAGTAATACATATCGCGTTGCTTTGTCATAATATTCATGCAACGATCGTTGCCCCAAGTGGGCCAATGGTGTACGCCCAAAAGGATTTCTACATCGGGAAATAGGTCAATAGCACGATCGATGGCGTTGGCGAATGCTTTCGGACTACGCACTTTCGCTCCACGAGAGGTCAATAGATTGTGCATCGTATAGGTGATGTTTTCTCCCGGACATAGAGTCTTGTATTCTTTGATATATATGTGGAATTCAGCAGGGGCTTCTGTGCCGGGAGCGTTTTGGAATACGAATGTCAATCCATCGATGATCATTGTGGTGATGTCGCCATCTTCCGGTTTTACTTCAAATGATGGTTTGAGCAATCCGCCGTTTCCCATATATGTTGCTGTTTTGCCTAATCCGGAGCCGACATGACCATGAGCATCTCGCGGCAGGGTGTTGCCATACATATAGTCGGCACGACGAGCCATGCTGTTTCCTAAATATAGATTCTCTGATATGGACTCATTAAAAAATCCTTCCGGCGCAAGATATAGCACTTTGCTTTCCGGCTTAACGGCACCGGCTTGATATTCTTGTTGTGTGATCTGCCAAATGTCATCTTTATTAATCACACCGCCTACGCCACGATAGTGGTCGGCATGGCTGTGAGTGACGATAACGGCATGTATGGTCGGATTGTTGTCGTTGATGGCTTTTTTGAACTGCTCAATGGCATGAGCCGATTGCTCGTTGTTTTCGAGCGCATCAATGATGATCCATCCCGATTTACCTTTGATAAACGACATATCGGCAAGGTCAAATCCGCGGGCTTGATAAATCAGACCATTGCTATCTCCATTGCCTTCGACAAATGGATATACTTGGAATATACCATTTATGTTATTGAGCTTTTCTATGTTCCAAAGCTGGGGGTGTACCTCTTTCGGACATTCACCTTGCATAAACGTTGTATATGAGTTCATATCCCATACGTTGATACTTGTCCCATTTCTAATGATGGTGTCGGCAAGAGATGTGCCATCGATATATCCGGCTTTGGCATACATGAAGTATTCATCTCCGGCAGATTGGTCGGTCAAAGCTGAAGGAAAATATTCGTCATTCCCTTTTTGCGGCTTACGTTCCGCAGTAGTGGTTGATTGAGCAGATGCACTAAAAAGCAAATTTGTGATACCAAATAATACTATACTACAAATAAGTTTCATAATAAATTGAGTATTTGAGTTTGATAAATATGCGCAAAAGTAGATGTTTTTTTGATAATAATATCATATTTGATGAAAATTTGGAAATTTTATTCATTGATATAATATCTAAATAGCCTATTTTGCTCTGTTTTGAGAAATTCTGCTTAACTTTGCATTCTGAATTTGTAAAATATAACGTAGTAATGGCACAGAAACCATCGATACCGAAGGGTACGCGCGACTTTTCGCCGGCAGAAATGGCGAAGCGCAACTGTATATTCGATACAATACGAGATGTATTTCGTCTTTTTGGCTTTAAGCAGATAGAAACCCCTGCAATGGAAAATCTCTCTACGCTTATGGGCAAATATGGTGAGGAAGGAGATAAATTACTGTTTAAGATTCTCAATTCCGGAGATTTTCTACGTGGTGCGGATCGAGCTCTGATTGATGCAGGAGATTGTGTGCATCTCACTCCGCAACTTTGTGAAAAGGGATTGCGCTAT
>CAZWWS010000052.1:0-5656 GCA_964637445.1 uncultured Muribaculum sp. | reverse complement strand
ATGATTTGACCGTGCCGTTTGCTCGTTATGTGGTGCAACATCGTGCTGAGTTGCAATTTCCGTTCAAGCGCTTTCAGATACAGCCGGTTTGGCGTGCCGATCGTCCGCAAAAAGGACGTTATCGTGAGTTCTATCAGTGTGATGCGGATGTGATTGGCTCTGATTCGCTTGTCAATGAGGTAGAATTGCTTCAACTTATTGATGAGGTATTTTCTCGCTTGAAGATAAACATTACCATTAAGCTCAACAATCGCAAAGTACTCGCCGGTATTGCCGAACTTATTGGCGCACCTGAAAAGATTGTGGATATCACGGTTGCTATCGACAAAATTGACAAAATCGGTATTGACAATGTGAATGCCGAATTGCGTGAAAAGGGATTGACCGAGGAGGCCATCGCAGCTCTCAATCCAATCCTTTCGATTTCGGGTTCGGTTGATGAACGTTTGGCTCAACTCAATACGATATTATCATCGAGCGAAACGGGTAAAAAGGGCGTTGACGAACTTCGCGAGGTGGTAAATGGAGTGATGGCTCTCGGACTTCGTGCTACACTCGACCTTGACGTGTCGCTCGCTCGTGGATTGAACTATTATACAGGAACTATCATAGAGGTAAAAGCTCAAGACGTTCAAATCGGTAGTATTACCGGGGGCGGTCGTTACGACAATCTAACCGGTGTGTTCGGACTTGAAGGTGTGTCGGGTGTCGGTATTTCATTTGGTGCCGATCGTATCTACGACGTGTTGAATGCGCTTGAGCTATATCCCGATAATGCATCGGCTGCAACGCAAGTGTTGTTTACTAATTTTGGGACAGCTGAAGCTGCCGCTTCATTGAAAATGATTAAGCAGCTCCGTGCTGAAGGTATTTCTGCTGAAATTTATCCCGACTCATCGAAGATGAAGAAGCAGATGAGCTATGCTAATGCGCTTGCCGTTCCTTACGTAGCCATTGTCGGCGAAACCGAGTTGGCAGAAGGCAAAATGATGCTGAAAGACATGAATGCCGGAACACAGCAGCTTGTAACTGTTGAAGAGGCAATTGCAATTATCAACGCTTAGAACGAAAATTGACACATCATACATGCGCGGCGGGCATAATTATGCTCGCCGTTGAAGTTTTGGCGTTTGCCAAGGTTTACTTCGGCTGCCAATTGCAGGCGAGGGGTTGGATTCCAAAATATGTTGACTGCACCATATAGTCCGTATTTGTAGCCGTCCGAAGCTACTTGATGTTCGGGCAGATAGCGCATTTCTCCCATCACTACGCTTGCAAATAGGTTAGGGCGGAAGTTGTATTGTAGTGCTCCATACCAGCCAAGTGATGCAGGAGCATACATTTCTCCGTCTTCATTCGGATTGTCTATTAAATCGAATTTATCCATTTGCAGGTCGCCGGTGAGGCTGCCATAACCTCTACCTCCGTTTACTGTGGCGTAGACGGTGAGCGGTTCGATTGGGCGGAACACTGAACTCACTTGCAATCCCCAACCGATTTCATGTTGATTGCTTCCCGAAATGATGTCGCGATATGGAAGTACACGCATTATACCGGAAAGCCTTACGTGTTGTCCGGTTCCCCATTGATATTGTCCAAATGCAGCGATGTTTGGAAACCAATCATCGATAGTGCCTGTTGTCGACCCATTTGCTGCGACGCGACTATCCGATGTTTCAAGCGAAGCGGCTACTACCCAATGACGTCGAAATGTGTGCATCCATCGTAAGAGGACGGCAGTCGTTTGCACCTCTGCATTTGGTCCTTGGGCATCTACTACTACCGGTTGGCTTGCAAGGTCGCTGAATGTAGATAGGGCGTATCCGATAGTCCAATCGTTGATGGTCGCATAAGCTTTTTTCATGTGGAAGTCGCGCTGTTGGTAACCGTCAAAATTACATTCGATATATAGCTGATATTCTCCGAGTCGATGATTTCGTCCTATTACACGGAAGAATAATGCCGTTCCGGCAGGTGTAGTGGCAAATTTGCGACGTCGGGCATCATCTTTAGGGACGGAAATTGCATAAGGTATAAATCCATTATATGGGATTACACCACCCCAATCATACCATCCACGCATCCTGACACATCCGCCGATTCCCATAGCTAACGATGCGTCTTTGCTCATAAACATGAAATAGGGTGTGCGTGGGTCTTGTAGATGTTGGAATTGGTCGTAATAGAACGTGTCGATCATAGCCCTTACCGAGTCGCGATTAGCTTCTGAATCGTCACCAAAATAAATCATTTGATGACTTTGTTTGAGTGAATCCAATTGTTGCTCTACCGGGCTTTTTGCATCGGCATAGTGTGTTATTGCTATTGTCGCAACAACAAAAAGCAGTCGTTCGATTTTCATAGTTGGTTATAAGTTTAGTTGATACATAAACTTATAACACACTTTTCTGCGTTTGGTTCTACGGGTTATTTGCGAGGGGTCACAATGCGTTCGCCTAAATAGCTGGCAAATTCTTTTTTGATATTCATTAATTCTATACTTTGAGCCATCAGACTGCGTATTCTCTCAGGGTCGTTGCTTTGTTTCAACTCTAAATTGATATTGCGAATTTCACAGTCAAGAATGGCGTCTTTCAGCTCAAAAACGGCACGTGGCACCAATTCTGTTAGTTTCTCCCGCTCGGTCTCTACGTGGGCGTATTTAGTGTGTACCTTGCTCAGTGTGTGCTTCTCGCTGATGAGATTAAGTGAGAGGTTGCGAATCTCATCGTTAGGGTGATTTATCAGTTCCTTCACGATGTAATTTGCACTGAAATCATTCAATTCATTAAGGTATAGTTCGTCGGCTGTGGCAATCAAATTTTTCTCCTTGCGTTGAATTTCAGCCACATCTGTTTCGGTGTTGCGCAATTCTTCCTCTCCGCGAGCAATGTATTCGCTGCGATGTTCGGTAGCAGTTGCTGCGTATCTCTCGTAATCGACATTGAAATTTTTAGAGGCTATTCGTTTTGCCTCGGCAAATACGCTTGCAAATATGGCAGAGGTGAACGATATGTCGTCCATTCGTAAAGTTTCGTCTACATAGCTTAAGACGTTGACGGGGATCGTGTTGCCATTTTCATCGACTTCATCACAGAAATTCAGCAAACCATATTTGATAGCGTATCGGAGTACCTCTTTCTCAAAGGGGATGAGAATATTTGCGTTTGGATCTTTGTGTTTGACAATTGTCTTATCTGTAGTAGTCGATGTCGGCTCGTCGGTCTGTCCTATCTCTTGAATAGTGGTTGCTGCTCGGTCGCGCTCTGCCTTTTCCAATGTTTTGGCTACTCTGTCGTGAGTGTATTTTGCGACTTGTAGTGACAGAGTCTTTTCATCAACTTCCAAAGAGCGACTACACTCCTTTATATATACGCTACGAGTGATTGGGTCCGGAATTACGGATATTGAGCGCACTATATCTTTGATGACTTCCGAACGTTTTATGGGGTCTTTTCCGGCATCGGCAAGCAAAATGCGAGTCTTAAATGAGATGAAGTCGGTCTCATTTTCTTTGATATATGCTTCAAATTCCGATGCGCTGTGGCTTTGTGCAAATGAATCCGGGTCTTCTCCTTCGGGAAGCAACAGCACGCGAACATTCAGCCCTTCGCCGAGAAGCATATCTATACCTCGTAGAGCGGCTTTTATTCCGGCAGCATCACCATCATATATCACGGTGACGTTTTCGGTGAAACGGTGTATGAGTCGTATTTGCCCCTCGGTAAGAGAAGTGCCCGAAGAAGCTACCACATTTTCAATGCCCGATTGGTGCATTGAGATTACATCCATATAGCCCTCAACGAGTATGCACTTGTCGTTTTTTACGATTGCCTTCTTGGATTGATATAAGCCGTATAGCTCGTAGCTCTTACGATATATTGCCGATTCGGGAGAGTTGACGTATTTAGCTCTTTCTTTCTTGTCATTTTGCAATATGCGACCACCGAATGCAATGACTTTGCCTGATACTGAAAATACCGGGTAAATTACTCGTCCCTTGAAACGATCATATACTTGCCCGTTATCGTTGCGAATACAAAGACCGGTATCTATAAGATATTTTTCATTATATCCTTTGCTTTTTGCTACTTCGTACAGAGCATTGCGTTTTTCGAGCGAATATCCTAAATGGAATCGGCGTATCATCGCCTCGTTGAGGCCTCGTTCCACAAAATAGGAGAGGCCTATGTTGCGACCATCATCGGTCTCGTGTATGTTATGCTCGAAATGCTTTAGTGCAAAATCATTTACCGCCATCAGGCTCTCGCGCTCCGACTCTTCTTCGCGCTCTTTGTCGGTCATCTCATGCTCTTTGATTTCGATATTATATTTTTTTGCTAAATATCGAAGTGCTTCATTGAAGCTGAGTTGCTCATGCTCCATTATGAAATTGACCGGACTGCCTCCCTTGCCGCAAGAGAAACATTTGCAAAAGTTCTTGGACTTGGATACCGAAAATGATGGCGTCCGATCGTTGTGAAAAGGGCAAAGTCCGATATATCCGGAACCGCGACGTTTTAAGTGGACAAAATCACTCACCACCTCCACAATGTCGGCAGTGTCAAGAATCTTTTGTACTGTTTCGCGGTCTATTTTCTTCATAGATATGATGTAGATAAATCTCAATACAAATATACGGAAAATATCTTGTATTTTATGGCTTAATATGCAAAAAGACTGAAACTTTTATCATCGAGTTCGTGCCAACCACGAGGCACAATGAGATTGATTGTTCGTGTTTCCATAAAAAAAGAATGTTACTATACCACGACTGTTGGTGCCAACGAGAGCAGAAGAAGTTTACTTCAATTATGCCGAGTGCAGCCCAACTTGTGCGTAGCAAATGTACAGTAACATTCTCTATGCGTAAAAGACAAGAATTTACTTTAATTGTACCCCCTGAAATTTCCAATCACTGTCTCCTGGTTCAATAAAATCTAATTGTGAGGCTGTTTTAGGAATAGGTGGGAAGTATAGAGTGAATTTATAATTTGTATTTGGACTATTAAAATATGTTTTATTAGGATATACTCCTATACCCTCAGCATGGGTCATTTTATATTGCTGACCATTAACCGAGATGTAGGAATTTGGATTAATTGTTATCCATGTAAAATAACTCGTCAATGTACTATTATTTCCTGTAAACTCAATTTTTGTTTCTGTGTCTGATATTGTTATGCTCTTAATCTGAGTTGTTGAAGAAGATGTAGAACCAACAGTAGGCGATTGTATTAATATGTCGCCATTAGGTTGTGTAATTGCAGCAGAGCTATTGTAAACTGTATTGTTTGCACTATTTAAATTCGAACAAGTAATAAAGAATACGAATTTTTTTTCAGACTGCACTTTATTAGGAAGAGATAACGATGATACTAAATTGTTGGAAGGTAAAATTGATGCAGTAGTTACGCTTTCAATTAAATTGCGCAAATACGATGCCTTAATAGCATATCCAACATTTTCAGCCCCAGAATGCTTTGCGTTAATGATTCCAATAACATCGCCTTTATTATCAAATAATGGTCCTCCACTATTCCCAGGTTGAATAGGTGCAGAAATTTGATATAACGAAACATCTCCTTGAAAACCTGTTTTCGAACTAATAACCCCTGTTGTTAATTTAATTTCATCGCCCATTGTTGTAGTTAGG
>CAZWWS010000051.1:0-17145 GCA_964637445.1 uncultured Muribaculum sp. | reverse complement strand
TTTTTTGTAGGGGCGGATTGTAATATCCGCCCGGATGGGGGCTAATGGGACGAATCCGGATGGATTCGTTTATGATTAACGATTCTTGCAGAATCGTGGTGGGCGGTCTTGGTTCCGGGCATTGACACGCCTTGGGGCGTGGTCAATACCCGGCTATGGGTTAATGATTGCTTCGCAATCGGCCGGGGCGGTGGGAGACGGCGTACCGTAGCGGCACGCTATCCATATTGCTGCTCTGCTCCGGACGCTGAAGCGCCCGGTTACCTTAGACGATGCCCCGGTGGGGCATTGCGGGGGCAGAGGCTGTGACGCGGTGGAAGGGCAAAAAGAAGGCACGGAAAGGCACAGAATTTTTTTTGTAGGGGCGGATTGTAATATCCGCCCGGATGGGGAAATGGTGAAAAAATGAGCAAAATGTTTGTGGATTGGGGGATTTTGATTATTTTTGCATCGAAAATGGTAATTAAAACTTTAAGGATGAATATTTCAGCTAATCGTCACCACCATCATCACCACTTCTGAACGAGGGAAGCGGGCGAATCGACGTGGATGAAAAGATTAGCAATGTATGCGGCCGACTTCCTTTTGAACAAGAAAGGATGGCGGCATTTTTAATTTTTTAGGAGATTAAGAAAACATATATAGAAAGCGTTATGGAAACAAGACTCAGAATCGCGGTGCAAAGTAAGGGCCGCCTCTATGATGAAACGATGGAACTACTCGGCGAGGCCGGGATAAAGTTGACGGCTGTGAAGCGTACGCTGCTTGTGCCGTCGCGAAATTTTCCGGTGGAACTGCTGTTTCTCCGCGATGATGATATACCCGACTCGGTGGCTTCGGGGATTGCCGACATAGGCATCGTGGGGCTTAACGAGGTGCTCGAAAAGGCAAAGGACACGGAGGTGCTTAAGGAGCTGGGCTTCAGCAAGTGTCGCTTGTCGCTTGCGATACCGCAGCATATCGACTATCAGGGTCTGAGCTGGTTTAACAATCGAAAGATTGCTACGTCATATCCGGTGATATTGGAGAAATTTCTCAAGGAGAATGGTATCCGTGCCGACATCCATGTGATAACCGGTTCGGTGGAAATCGCTCCGGGTATCGGCTTGGCCGATGCGATATTCGACATTGTGTCGTCGGGCAGTACGTTGGTGAGCAACAACCTTGTGGAGGTGGAGAGCGTGTTGGCATCGCAGGCGGTGCTTATCGGCGCTGCCAACCATAAGCTGAGCGCTGCCAAGCAGGCGATATTGGATGAGTTGCTGTTCAGAGTGGAGGCAGTTCAAGCCGCCGACTCGAAGAAGTATATATTGATGAATGTGCCGCGCGAGAAGCTCGACGAGGTGCTTGAGGTGCTACCGGGAATAAAGAGTCCGACCGTGTTGCCGCTTGCCAACGCCGATTGGTGCTCGGTGCACACGGTGCTCGAAGAGAAGTATTTCTGGGAAATAATCGGCAAGCTTAAGGCAGCCGGTGCAGAAGGAATATTGGTGCTCGACATCGAAAAAATGATATTGTAATGGAGGTAATACGCTATCCGCAAAGGACAGAGTGGTCGGCGCTGACACGTCGCGCTCTCGCAGACTCGGCCGGAGAGGTGAAGGTAATAGTGGCTGATATCATAGCGCAAGTGCGTCGCGAAGGCGACGATGCGATACGCGCCTATGAGAAGCGATTTACCGGTGCTGAGCTTGACGCTTTGGAGGTGACTCAGACAGAGATAGAGGAGGCTGCGGCGATGGTCGACGGCAAGCTGCGCGAGGCGATAGAGAGTGCAGCATCGAACATAGCCTGCTTCCACACGGCGCAGAAGATGCGACCGGTGGAGGTGGAGACCGCTCCGGGAGTGAACTGCAAGCAGCGAGCAGTGGCTATATCTCGCGTAGGACTGTATATTCCCGGGGGTAACTCTCCGCTGTTTTCGACAGTGCTGATGCTCGCCATCCCGGCGCGCATAGCCGGCTGCGAGGAGATAGTGCTATGCACTCCGTCGGGCAGCGACGGACGGGTGCATCCGGCGATACTCTATGCGGCTCATATCTCAGGGGTGCATCGCATCTTCAAGACCGGCGGAGCGCAAGCGATAGCCGCGATGGCCTACGGGACGGAGACGATACCGGCCGTGTCGAAGATATTCGGACCGGGCAATCGGTTTGTGATGGAGGCAAAGCAGCAAGTGAGCGAGAATGCGGTGGCAATCGACATGCCGGCAGGTCCGTCGGAGGTGCTGGTGATAGCCGATGAGACGGCGTCGGCCTCGTTTGTGGCGGCCGATTTTCTCTCACAGGCAGAGCATGGCCCCGACAGCCAGTCGATATTGCTCACCACGTCGGAGTCGCTTATAGCGCGCGTAGAGGCTGAGATAGAACGACTGCTCGATATGCTGCCGCGACGCGAGATGATGCTCAAGTCGCTGAGCCACAGCCGCATCATATTGCTGAAAGATATAGACGAGGTGATGGACTTCTCCAACGAGTATGCTCCCGAGCACCTGATAATCAATCATGCCGACTATCGCGAACTGAGCGGACGAGTGCGCAATGCCGGTTCGGTGTTTATGGGCGCGCTGTCGCCGGAGAGTGCCGGCGACTATGCATCGGGCACCAACCACACGCTACCCACATCGGGCTATGCCAAGGCTTACAGCGGCGTGAACATAGACAGCTTCACGAAAAAAATCACCTTCCAAGAGCTTACGCCGGCAGGAGTGCGCTCGATAGGAAACATTGTAGAACTAATGGCTGAAGCCGAGGATCTGTATGCCCACAAGATGGCGATGACCTTGCGAATGGAAGCCATCAAAAATAAGTAAAAGAAATGTCGATAGAACATCTCGTAAGACCGAACATTTGGAATCTCACCCCCTACACGTGTGCTCGCGATGAGTTTAAGGGGGAGGCACGTGCGTGGCTCGATGCCAACGAAAATGCTCGCATCAGTGGGCTTAACCGCTATCCCGACCCGCTACAGTGGAAGTTGAAATGCCGACTTGGCGAATATCGCAAGGTGACGCCGGAGCGGATATTTTTCGGCGTAGGGTCGGATGAGTGTATCGACATCACATATCGCACATTTTGCCGCCCCGGGGTGGACAATGTGGTGGCAATAGCGCCTACCTACGGGATGTATCAGGTGTGTGCCGACATCAACGATGTGGAGTATCGCAGCGTGTCGCTCGGCGCGGGGTTCTCTCTCGATGTAGAGGCTCTGCTTGCAGCCACCGACGAGCATACGAAGGTGATATGGATATGCTCGCCAAATAACCCGACTGCCAACGCGTTTCCGATAGAGCAAATCAAGGAGGTGTGTGAGCGGTTTGGCGGCATCACGGTGGTGGACGAGGCTTATATCGACTTTTCGCCCGCTGGGTCGATGGTGGATTGGCTCGACGCTTATCCGCGGCTGATAGTGATGCAGACATTCTCGAAGGCGTGGGCTTCGGCAGCGATGCGGCTTGGCATCGCGTATGCGTCGGAAGAGATAATCGGCATCTTCAACAAGGTGAAATATCCTTACAATATCAATATTCTCACTCAGGAGCGAGCGCTGTCGCTGCTCGACAATGCCGGCTACATAGAGGAAGTGACGCGGCAGATAGTGGCGGCGCGCGATGTGCTGGTGGGGCAGTTGGCGGCAGTGAAGGTGGTAAAGAAGATATATCCGTCGGACGCCAACTTTGTGCTTGCCGAAGTGGACGATGCTCCGGCAATCTACGCCTATCTGCGCGACAACGGCGTGATAGTGCGCAATCGCAACAGTGTGCATCTGTGTGCAGGGTGTCTGCGCATTACGGTCGGCACCGATGAGGAGAATGAATTGCTAATCGAAAAACTGAAGGAATATGCAGACAGATAATCGCCCTCGTGCGCTATTTATCGATCGTGACGGGACTCTGATAGTGGAGCCTCCGGTAGACTATCAGGTGGATTCGCTCGAAAAGCTTGAGTTGATACCGGGAGCTACTCGCGCATTGCGATTTGTGGCACAGCGGTTGCCTTATGAGCTTGTGATGGTCACCAATCAAGACGGCTTGGGCACGGAGTCGTTTCCCGAAGAGACGTTTTGGCCGGCTCACAACAAGATGCTTCGCGCGTTTGAGAACGAGGATGTGACGTTTGCCGACATCGTGATCGATCGCACTTTTGAACATGAGAATGCGCCGACACGCAAGCCTGGCACGGCACTATTGAC
Source organism: uncultured Muribaculum sp. (assembly GCA_964637445.1). Taxonomy (GTDB): domain Bacteria; phylum Bacteroidota; class Bacteroidia; order Bacteroidales; family Muribaculaceae; genus M3. Next base: position 12,954 of record CAZWWS010000051.1, on the reverse strand, counting down.
CAAATACACGTCGGGCGACTATAATCTGGCGGATTCGTTTGTGATAGGCGATAGGCTGACGGATGCTCTTCTTGCCAAAAATCTCGGGGCGAAGGCTATACTGCTACGCGAGCCGTCGGATGCTCTCGATGAGGAGATAAAGGCGTCGGGGCTTGAGGCGACGGTGGCACTCGTCACTCCGTCGTGGGATAGGATAGCCGACTACCTGCAAGGTGGTGCGCGAGTGGCAACGGTGGTGCGCAATACGTCGGAAACGCAGATTGAAATCTCGATCGACATCGATGGCAACGGAAAGTGTGACATCTCGACCGGATTGGGATTTTTCGACCACATGTTGGAGCAGATAGGGCGTCATTCAGGCATGGATCTGAAGATAAAGGTGGCAGGCGATTTGCACGTGGATGAGCATCACACGATAGAGGACACGGCTATCGCGCTGGGCGATGCGCTTCGTCAGGCGTTAGGTGACAAGCGGGGCATCGAGCGCTATGGCTATGTGCTGCCGATGGACGACTGCCTGTGTACGGTGGCTATCGACTTCGGCGGGCGGCCTTGGATAGTGTGGGACGCGGAGTTTCGCCGTGAGCGTGTGGGCGACATGCCAACGGAGATGTTTCTCCACTTCTTCAAGAGCCTGAGTGACAGTGCGCGGATGAACTTGTTTGTGCGTGCCGAAGGTACAAATGAGCACCACAAGATAGAGGGTATATTCAAGGCGCTTGCTCGTGCTATCAAGATGGCTGTGCGTCGCGATCCGTTTCGCTACACGCTTCCTTCGACCAAAGGAGTGTTGTAGAGGTGTAATGTAAATATATATATATTTTGAAAGCGCTGAAGCGATGACGAACCCTTTTGGGGTTCTCATCCACTGCTTTCAACGCAAAAGAGAAGCCTTGCGACTTCTCTTTTTTGCGGAAAGACAGGGATTCTTTCTCCGCGAAGCTCCGAAAGCGCTGAAGCGATGACGAACCCTTTTGGGGTTCTCATCCACTGCTTTCAACGCAAAAAGAGAAGCCTTACGACTTCTCTTTTTTGCGGAAAGACAGGGATTCGAACCCTGGGTCCCCATAAGAGGACAACGGTTTTCGAGACCGCCCCGATCGTCCACTCCGGCATCTTTCCTTGTGTTGTGGAATCGGAGGGCAAAATTACAACAAATTTTGATACGCGCAAGGCTTTTTGTCGAATTTTTTTTGCTTAATTTTGGATGCCTGAGGTGAAAGGGGGTATATTCGGATTGAATGAGAGTAAAGATAGCGGAAATTTGTGTTGCACATAATAGTTAGAGATTAAATATCTTTGTTTTGGGGCGATTTTATTGTGGAGATGAGGTCGGTGACGGCGGCTGGGATGGATTGGTTGCGTTGGAGGCATTTGATGAAGAGCGAACCGATGATGCCTCCCGATGAGTAGCGGCACACGGCGTTGTAAGTGTCGGGGTTTGAGATGCCGAAGCCGATGAGCCGGTTGTGTTGCAGGTCGAGGCGTGCGATACGACGGAAGTAGTCGAGTTGCTCTTCGTTGAAGCGGTCTTTCGTGCCGGTGGTTGAAGCCGATGACACCATGTAGATAAATCCGGAGCAATGGCGGTCGATGAGGCGGATGCGCTCGTCGGACGTCTCGGGTGTGATGAGCATGATGATGGGGAGGTCGTAGCGGTCGCAGAGCGGTTTGTAGTCACGCAGATAGTCGGCAAACGGCAGGTCGGGGATGATGAGTGCATCGATGCCGACCTCTTTGCACCGAGCGAAAAGCGGCTCGATGCCGTATTGCATCATCGGGTTGAGGTAGCCCATAAGCACGAGTGGGGTGTCGGCGGCGGCTTGACGAGCTTGTGCCACTTGGTCGAGCAGCAGTGAGAGCGTCATGCCGTTGCGTAGAGCCACGGCGCTACTGTGCTGTATGACGATGCCGTCGGCCATCGGGTCGGAGAAGGGAACGCCGATCTCGATCATGTCGACACCTTGGGCAACGAGTTGCGTGATGATGTCGATAGTGGAATGGATCGTCGGAAAACCGGCGGTGAAGTAGACGGAGAGGAGATTGCTATCGTTGCGAGCAAAAAGTGATTGAAGTCGATTCATGATTGAAATGATTTGCGAAGTGAAGAAATAAATGTAGATAATAGAGAGACGTTTTTAATGCCCGGAGCACTCTCGAAGCGGCTGTTGACGTCGATGCCTGCCATCAGAGGCTGTCGTGCTGAGATGATGGCGTCGACATCGTCGGGCGAGATGCCTCCGCTGAGGATGTAGGGAGTGGAAAGCGGATAGCTTTGCAGTGCTTGCCAATCAAATTTGCGGCCGCTGCCTCCGTGGGTCGCGGTTTTGGTGTCGAAAAGGAAATAGTCGACGCAAGATTGGTATGTGGCAATAGCGTCCCAGTCGACCGAAGAGTCTATGCCAAATGCTTTGATGATGCGGTAGCCCTGCGAGCATAGCTGACGGCATTGTTGCGGCGACTCATGTCCGTGGAGCTGGATGGTGGAGAATCCGTAGCGAGAGGCTGTGGACAAGATGGTAGGGATGGGTGCATCGACAAATACAGCCACCGGCGTGATCGACTTGGGAAGCGAAGCGACGGCTTCGGGCGACAGTGTATCGGCACATCGCGACGAACCGCGATAAAAGATAAATCCCATCATCGAGGGGGCGAGGGCTGCGACTTGGACGATGTTGTCGGGCGAGGTCATGCCACACACTTTAATGAGTAGATCAGATGCCATTGATGAAATCTTTTAGCGCACGACCGGGGTCGGCAGTTTTCATAAAAGTCTCACCGATGAGAAAACCTTGGTAGCCGGCAGCGCGAAGCCTTTCGAGGTCGGTGAGCGATCGGATGCCACTTTCGGCTATTTTAAGAGCCTCGTCGGGGAGCAATTCAGCCATTCTGACGGCGACATCAGTGGAGGTGACAAACGATGAGAGGTCGCGATTGTTTACTCCGACGATGTCGACTTGCGGGATGTAGCTTGACAGCTCATCGGGGGAGTGAAGTTCGAGAAGCGTTTCGAGACCGAGGAGATGGGCTTCGTCGGTGAGAGCGGCTATTTCATCGCGAGAGAGAACAGCCGCGATGAGGAGTACGGCGTCGGCTCCGTAAAGTCGGGCTTGATAGAGCTGGTAAGGGGAGACGATGAAGTCTTTGCGCAGAAGCGGAAGGTCGACCGAAGTGCGCGCAACAGCCAAATCGCTCAGCGCACCGCCGAAATAGAGCGTGTCGGTGAGAATAGAGCAAGCTGCGGCTCCGTTGTCGCGATAACCGCCGACGATGGTTGCCACGTCGGCCATGGGGTGAATCTCGCCTTTGGATGGGGAGCGGCGTTTGCACTCGGCGATGATGCCCGTAGGGCTGTTGCGCAAAGCTTGGCTCAGAGAAAGCGTCGGGCGAGTCACAGCGAGCGCTTGTCGGCGAAGGGTGTCGGCGGGGACGAGCCGGCTCAAGGCATCGACTTCGCGCCGCTTATTTGCTACGATAGATGATAGAATATTGTCCATAGTGAGTGGAGGAAATAAAAAAAGGAGCCTACGAGATGATCGATGGCTCCTAATGGTGATTGAAAGCGAGTAATTACTATTGCTGAATATTGGTATAAAAATAGTTGCGCCATCGATGAGAGTCATCACAGCGCCACCAAAAATTACTATTATTGAATGAATATACCATTTATTTGACTTTTATACTGCAAATATACATAGAATATTTGAAATTATCAAATGTTTATGCAATTATTTTTCGTTGATTAGTGTTCTATGCAACTTTTGGCTTTATCAGTCAGACGATAAGTTTGTTTAGAACTTGTCGGTTTATCCTTGATTGTAGGTTCAATTAGTTTAGCCTCTAAAAGTGGATTTAAAACATTTTGTCTGAATCTGTTTTTGTTCTTTTCATTAGTTATATTCATGAGTGCCGATATGGACAAGTTTTCCGAGAGTAACGAATATAACACTATATTTGCGATCTTTTCATATTTTAACTCGATCTTAACCGGGGACAGACCGGGGACGAACCGGGGACAGACCGGGGACGAACCGGGGACAGACCGGGGACGAACCGGAGACAGACTATTTGTATCAAGTTCTTTTAATTGAAACGTAAGAGTGACCACGTCAGGCTGAACCTTTTCTACTAAAAGGGGTGTATCCCATTTGTTGTCCAACCATCCTTTGACTATAAAGTCTGCACCGCTACCTGCTTTTTCTCCAATTCCTAATTGGATGAAAAACTTTTGTAAAACAGGATTTCGGCATAAACTTTGACTTCCGGAGTAGAAGTCATCGACAGATATAAGTAAACATCCCGGATTGCGAAATGTAATCTGTTCGATACTTCTTGTTACTACAATATTGCCTTGTATAGCATAATTGCAATGTACCAAGGTATTGACCAATGCTTCTCGGATTGCTACATGAGCTGAGGTTTCTTCTTGTCTGGTTACTCCATCTAACTTGAATGGTATGGGTAACGTATGAGTTAGCTTATTATATACTCGGAAGAAGAATTGGTATAAGTTTGCTTCCCAAGTTCCGTCCGGGTATATTCTATCAGTCCACCGTTGCTGTGGATCTTTACTCATATTTTCTTGGTAATCAACGAAATACCAAGGTGTGCAGGCTTGATCTGTAATACTCTCAGTTTTACCGAACATCAAAATCCCGGCACGAGTAAAACCTTCTTCTCCGGTTTCTCGATCTACCCGATACACACCTAATTTGGTCATGAATGCCATATCGTCCAATTCATTCCAAGGATGATTCTCTTTCTTTAAAGCGAATCGTTGGCGATAACCATTCAATGAAGATATATCAATATCATTGATTGTGTAATTGGGAAGTATTTGATTGTCAAATGGCAATGTCGTATGATGAGCATCAGAGAACATTTGCCTTATCTCTGCATCGGAGCAATGGTAATCTCCCTCATGATTACGTTTGAAAGTATTGCCAAATGGATTTTTGGTTAAATAAACAGGTCGAAGATTATAGGCAGCTCGTGGAATATGGAAAACCAACACCTTGCCTTCATCAAAATCATATTCTGTGACATCTCGTTCTGTAAGCATTGTTGCGCTTACTTTCTCCTTGTTATGAGCACAATCCCAAAAACGTTTCTTGTATGTTTGGACTTGGACATTGGTCAAACCATCAGGAATAAAATAACCATCCTTTTCCTTTATACCAAGCACAATCACTCCTCCATTGGTGTTGGCAAAAGCAGAGAATGTTTCCCAAAAGCATTCAGGAAGTCCACCTTTAGCTGATTTGAATTCAAATTCTACGTTTTCGGTAGAGCTAAGCCGTTCGAGAATGTCTTCTTTTTTTATGATTTTCATTAGGGATGTAATTTTGAAATGTTGAGCACTAAAATACGCATAAAAAATCAAACGAAAGAAGTTTTTTGAATAAAAATTTTTAAGGTACAAAAAAACACCATCGGTTGGATGCCGATGGTGTTGTGTGAGTGGAGGGGGGATTATTGGTTTAGGGAGAGGAAGCGGTGGAAGGAGGAGAGGGCGCGGTCTGAGGAGAGGGAGAGGGCGGCTTCGGCTTTGGCTTCGTCGAGGGTGAGATGAGGGTCGAGGGTGCGGATGGCGAAAGCGGCGTTGGCGATGACGCAGTCGCGTTGCGCTTGAGTGGCGCGATTGTGGAGGATGTTGTCGAAGATGGTCGATGCCTCTTGGATGGTGTCGCCTCCCGACAGTTCTCCCTGTGAGGCGCGCGCAAATCCTATTTGCTCAGGGGTGTAGAGCTGCTCGCCTTGTGCTGAGGATACTTTGAACGGCGAGGTGAGCGATATTTCGTCGTAGCCGTCGAGAGAGTGTACGATGGTGCAGTTGATGCCCTCGTTTTGAGCGATATAGTTGTAGAGTCGCATGAGTTTGAGATTATAGACGCCAAGTAGTTGATAGCGAGGCATCATAGGGTTGACCAACGGGCCGAGCATATTGAAGAATGTGCGCACTCCGAGAGCTTTGCGAACCGATCCTACGCTTTTGAGTGCCGGAGAGAAGAATGGGGCATGGAGGTAGCACACTCCGCTGAGGTCGAGCGAGCGGTGAAGTCGGTCGATGTCGGATGTAAATTTGACTCCATGTTGTTCGAGCACGTTCGATGCTCCGGAGATGGAGCTTGCTCCGTAGTTGCCGTGCTTTACGACTTTGCGTCCTGTCCCGGCTACGACAAAGCAGGTGCAAGTGGAGATGTTGAAGGTGTTTTTGCCGTCGCCGCCTGTACCGACAATGTCGATGGCTTTAACGTCGCCGAAGTCGACCGGTAGTCGACGCTCAAGGAGCGCGTCGCGAAATCCGGTAAGCTCGTCGGTGGTGATGGAACGCATGAGAAACACGGTCATGAACGCTGAAAGTTGGCTGTCGTTGTATCGTCCGTCGGCTATGTTGAGCAGCACGTCGCGAGCTTCGGTGCGAGTGAGATTTTTGTGCTCAAACATTTTATATAGCAGATTTTTCATAATGGAGGTGAGGCTTGGTCAGTGGTTGATGAAATTGCGGATGATGGTGATGCCATCGGGGGTGAGGATTGACTCAGGATGAAATTGCACACCATGGACGTCGAGTGAGCGATGGCGGAGCGCCATGATGCGACCTTGAGCGTCGGTGGCTGTAATCTCTAAGCAAGAGGGAAAATCATAGGTGCCGACTACCCAAGAGTGGTAGCGACCGACAGGAAATTGCTTCGGAAGACTATCGAAAATGTAGTCGTCGGCGATGACATCGATAGGGGTCTGAATGCCGTGGAATACCTGCGGCAGATTGAGCAGTCGAGCACCGAAACATTCGCCGATGGCTTGCTCGCCGAGGCAGATGCCGAGGATAGGCTTGGAGGGGGTGTAGGTTTCGAGCAGCTGAGGCAAGATGCCGGCTTCGGAGGGAATGCCCGGCCCCGGGGAGATGATAATTTTGTCGTAGACATTGACTTGGTCGATGCGGATGCGGTCGTTGCGAATCACGTCGGGATTGATGCCGAGCGAGCGAACGGCGTGAACGATATTGTAGGTAAATGAGTCGTAGTTGTCGAATATAAGCAGTCGCATGGGAGTATGATTTATTATTATTGAGCAAATTGTTCGGCAAATTTTACAGCTTTGGTGAGAGCGCCGAGCTTGTTGTTGGTCTCTTGCAGTTCTTTTTCGGGGTCGGAGTGAGCCACGATGCCTGCTCCGGCTTGCGAGTAGAGACGGTTGCCGTAGCTGAGAAAGCTGCGAATGGTGATGGCTTGGTTGAGGTAGCCGTTGAAACCGATATAGCCGATGCAGCCGCCGTAGACCATGCGGTTGTGAGGCTCTATTTGGTCGATAAGCTGCATGGCTCTCACTTTTGGCGCACCGCTGAGAGTGCCGGCGGGAAGAGTGTCGGCAAACAGTCGGAAGATGTCGGCATCGTCGGGAAGAGAGGCGCTGACACGCGACACCATGTGGATGACGTGGCTGTAGAATTGTATCTGTCGGAGAAATTCGATGTTGACCGAGCCACCCGAACGGCTGAGATCGTTGCGGGCGAGGTCGACGAGCATGATATGTTCGGCATTTTCTTTTGGGTTGGCGAGGAGCTCTTGGGCGAGTTGATGGTCGCGCGAGTCGTCGCCGGTGCGTCGGAATGTGCCGGCGATAGGGTCGATATATGCTTTGCCGTCTTGGATGCGGAGGTGGGTTTCGGGTGAAGAACCGAACACCTTGAACGCTCCGAAATCGAAATAAAACAGATAGGGCGACGGATTGACGCAGCGCAGAGCACGATACACATTGAATTCGTCGCCTGAAAATCCTTGCGAGAAGCGTCGCGAAAGAACGATTTGGAACACATCGCCACGGAGAGCGTGGGCTATGCCTTGTTTCACCATCGAGCGGTATTGCTCGTCGGTGATGGGCGAGGAGATGTCGTTGTGAGCGTGGAAAGGGTATTGGGCGACGTTGTGGTTGTTGATGAGGCTGATGATCTCGTCGGTGCGGCTCTCTTCGCCTTGGGGGATATTTTCGATGATGGTCATCTGATTTTTGTAGTGGTTGACCTCGATGACATAGCGGTAGAGCAGATAGAGCATATCGGGGATGCCCTCGAAACAGGAGTCTTTGGCTTGGATGTCGACATTCTCGAAGTAGCGCACGGCATCGTAGGCGGTGTAGCCGAAAAGCCCATTGTTGAGACCGAGGTCGGATGATTGGTAGCTTTCGATATAGGCACGAAGTTCTTCGACCACATCAACTTCGGCAGTGATGGGTTTCTCAATGCAAGAGCCGTCGGGATAGGTGGCGGTGACGACTTCGTTTTCGACACGGAAAGAGGCTATCGGGCAGATGCCGATATATGACACGCTGCCGTGGGAGGCGTGGTAGTCGGAACTTTCGAGCAGAGCGCTCTGAGTGTAGAGGTCGCGTATTTTCAGATATATGCCGACGGGAGTTTGTAGGTCGGCAGGGATGGTGCGAGCGGTGGTGTTGAGAATATATTTCATATCAGTAGAGATTTTTAGAGTGAAACTTTGTCGCGATAAGCGAGATAGGTGGCCATGTCTTTGTCGCCGCGGCCTGAGAGGTTGACTACAACGATGTCGTCGTTGCGGAACTTGCGACGGTCGAGCACTGCGAGCGCGTGAGCGCTTTCGAGAGCCGGGATGATGCCTTCGAGTGATGTGAGTAGGTAGGCAGCGCGCAGAGCTTCGGTGTCGTCGATGGCTGTCACTTCGGCGCGACCTGTAGTGGCGAGATGGGCGTGAAGCGGCCCGATGCCGGGGTAGTCGAGACCGGCAGAGATGGAATAGGGTTCGATAATCTGTCCGTCGGGTGTCTGCATCACGAGGGTGCGAGAGCCGTGGATGATGCCTTCGCGACCGAGCTTGATGGTGGCGGCGCTCATGCCGGTGTCGATGCCTTTGCCGGCAGCTTCGGCTGCGATGAGTTTCACCTCGGGCGAGTCGATGAAATGATAGAACGCTCCGGCGGCATTGCTGCCACCACCCACACAGGCTATTACATAGTCGGGAGTTTCGCGGCCGATCTGCTCCAAGAGTTGTCGGCGTATCTCTTCGGAGATTACCGATTGAAACTTAGCCACCATAGAGGGATAGGGGTGAGGACCGACGGTGGAGCCGATGACGTAGAACGTGTCGGACGGATTGCAACACCAGTCGCGGATGGCCTCGTTGGTGGCATCTTTGAGAGTTTGATTGCCCGAGGTGACGGCTATTACTTCGGCACCGAGCATTTTCATGCGCTCCACGTTGGGCTGCTGACGAGCCACGTCGGTAGCACCCATGTAGACCACGCATTTCAGCCCCATGAGGGCACAAACCGTGGCGGTGGCCACACCATGCTGTCCGGCGCCTGTCTCGGCTATGATGCGAGTCTTGCCCATGCGTTTGGCAAGAAGCACCGAGCCGATGGCATTGTTGATCTTGTGAGCACCGGTGTGGTTGAGGTCTTCGCGCTTGAGGTAGATGTTTGTGCCGTAGTGCTCGCTGAGTCGGTCGGCGCGGTAGAGCGGAGAGGGACGACCTACATAGTCGCGCAAGAGCGCATGAAACTCTTGCTGAAATCGGTCGTCGTGGAGGATTTCGGCGTAGGCTTTGCGGAGGTTTTCAACATTGCGATATAAAATTTCGGGGATGTATGCGCCGCCAAAACGCCCGTAAAATCCGGCGTCGTCGGCAAGAAATAAGTAATTGTCCATAAGAAGTGTTGTATTAAAAGAAAAATGCCATCGATTTTGCGTCGATGGCATCGGTAGATGATATGAGAAATATTTTGTCGGTGTGTTGTCAATATTGCATACAATCAGCGACGCCATCGAAAGAAACAATCGCGACGCCACCAAAAGTTGTTGTTGAATAAATATACCATTTATTTTCGTTTTATGCTGCAAATATACAGCAAATATTTGAAATTGCCAAATATTTATGCAGAAAATATTTGATAAAAAATCATTAAGTCAACTTAGGGGTTTAATAATGAGAGTTAAAAAGTGTTTTGCTGATATAAAATAGGTAAAACAAGTGTATTCAAGAATAAAAATGTGTATATTTGCGAGTAATCTTAAATCAAAAAGAATAATCTCGTAAAACTGATTATAATAACTAATTACTAAATTACCTAAAGTAAACTAATTACCTAACATTAAATTTTTTTGATCATGAAAAAATTTTACTTTTCACTCCTTGCGCTTATGTGCACTCTAATGGCAAGCGCAACACTACAGGGTGGCTCAACTTTGTATTTGGATACAGGTGGTAGCGGTCTATGGAATCAAGCAAGTGCTTGGTTTGCCGGATATTTCTGGACAGACGGAGGTGCAGAAGCATGGGCTAAGTTTGAGGTGGCTGATGGACAAATCTATAAAGCTACTCTGCCGGAAGGATCTTTTGAGAAGTTGATTGTATTGCGAAAGGATCCTTCAAATACCAATCTTAATTGGGATAATGAATGGAATCGTATTGGCGACATTACTCATGATGGAACAAGCAATATGATTGTAGTGACCGGATGGAATGCCGATAGTTATAAATGGTCGACCTATTCGAGTGGCGAAGAAGGTGGCGACGACCCGGTGGTATCGACCGATTACTATAATCTTGTAGGAAATAATATTAATGGAGCATCGTGGGATCCATCGGCAAATATAGCGTATGTAGATGCCGAAACCGGATTGTGCACATGGACTCTTGAATCACTCCAAGGTGAGTTTAAGGTTGCTCTCAATGGCAGCTGGGCTGTTTCATGGGGCGCAGGCTCTAATAGCGAAATAACACTTGGCGAAGACTATCAAGCCGTAAAGAACGGCTCAAATATTAATTTGGCAACGGCAGCCAGCAATGTGACTGTGACTTTCAATCCGACTACTGAAATTATAAACGTTACAGCAGAATCGACAGGAGAAGTTCAGTTGAACTATATCGTTTGTGGTGACTATAATACTTGGGGTACTGAGAATGCAATCACATTCTCTGATGAGGATGGCGATGGTGTATACACCGCAACTGCTGAAACATTTGACCCCTCAGGAAAATTTAAGATTCACGAAACCGCTCTTGGAGCATGGTATGGCGGTTCTTCAGCCGTAACTCTCGGCACTGAAATCGCATTGGACAATAATTTGAGCGCAGCAGATCTTGCATTCGATGCAACCTATACATCTACTTTATATAATGTGACTTTCACCTTCGATCCTACCGCAAATACTCTTAAGGTTGATGGACTTAATGTGACAAGCAACACTAATATATATCAAAACGGAGTTACTGAATGGGTATGGTATCAACTTTGGGTATATGGCTTGATTGGTGTTGAAACTACTGACGTTTCAGCCACAATCGAAGCTAAAGATAGCGACGGAAATGTTGTGGAAACTAAGACTGTTGCACTTGGAGTAGATGGCGATGGAAATGTGTTTAAAGCAATTGAATTTACAACTCTTGCACAAGGTACTACTTACACATTCGTTGGTACTGTGACTATCACACTTGCTGATGGCACGGTAGTGACAGTAGCAGTGGCTGATAAGGAATTTACTACGATGGCAGAAGATCCCGACGCATTGAAAGCCACTCTTGAATATACCGTAGCGGCTACAGAAACCGAGGCAACACTTTCGTATAAGGTGACTGTAACAGGCAATACGGCAGAACCGACTTCTTATAAGGTATGGCTCGATGCACCCGGCAATGTGGAAATGGCTTCAGGTGATACTGCAGAGGGTGAACTTAAGGTCGACTTGACCAACGGCGCAGTGACTTACTGGTTGAAGGGTCAAGTGGTGGTGGATGAACAAACCATCAATACCGATCCTAATGACTTGGCAGTAACATTCACTCCTAAGACTCCGGCTCCTGAAGTAGAAAATGCAAATATTGCAGCCGGCGAAGAGGGTTGGAGCCAATTGGGCACTCCATTGAACGAAGCAGAAGCATGGGCACCGGCAGCCTACCACGAAACTACGATAGATGAAAACGGCATCCTTTCGTTCTCAATCACATTGCCGTCAGTTCCGGCAGTGGGCTTCGTGGCTAATGCATACGTAAGCTCGGTAGAGGGCGAACAAGGTTCAGAATTCTACGACCTTGCTCTTGCAGCAACTCCGGCAGAGGTGACCAATGGTATTGTTACCTATACAGCTACATCGGGCGAAAAGGCTTATACCGAACTTCCTGTGTATGTGACTTATCGTTTTGCATACGCCGGTGGCGAATCAAAGGTTAAGCAAATCGCAGTAGGCGAAAGTGGCGAAGAGAAACCCGTCTATGAATACTGCTTGGCAGGCTCTGTAAATGGATGGAGTCTTGAAGCTAATCGCGTAGAAGCTGTGGACGGCGTGGCTACATGGACATTCGATGAATTCTCAGGAGAATTTAAGATTGTAAAGAATGAAGTAGGAGTGTCGGAATGGGAAAATGTACCATTATGGGGTGCTGCTGATGGTGCTAAGCTTGAAGTCGGCACTGAATACACCTCGGCACTCGGTGGTGACAATATCGGCTTGACAAACACCGATGTTAAGTACACCGGAGTGACAGTGACATTCAACGAAGCAACCGGAGTGATTTTAGTCACAGCGGAAGGCGAAGTACCCTTGGCTACTACCTACGAATTTACGGGCAATCTCAACGAATGGGCATTAGACGGAATATATTTCACAGAAGAGTCGGAAGGTGTCTATACACTTACTCTCGAGACGTTGTCTGGCTCGTTTAAGGTGATCAAGAATCACGATTGGTCAGGCTCATTAATCACCGACGAAACATTCATGGTAAATACCGACTACCCGCTTGCCAACATCGATGAACAAGGTCGTAACATCAATTTGACCGAAGGTGACGAATGGATTAATGCAACATTGACTCTCACCGTGGCAGAAGATGGTACTGTCACATTGAGAGGCACAGCTGAAAAGGTAACCGGAATCGAAGGTATTGAAGCTGACAATGCAGCCGGAGTAGAATACTATAATCT
>CAZWWS010000050.1:0-17982 GCA_964637445.1 uncultured Muribaculum sp. | reverse complement strand
GAGTTCACCATTCGCTAACATCATCCGACCGGTACCTGTATTCAGGAAAAGAACTCGACCGCATCAACGGTCTGGACATGTATGACCAAATGGCTCGCCAATACAGCCCCGTCTTAGGCGGTTTCACTTCCATCGACCCCCTCTGCGAAATCGACCCCTCGATTTCACCATACGCCTACTGCGCCGGCAACCCAATCCGCTACATCGACCCTACCGGTATGGTGGTGCAGATGTCGGCTCACACACCATTATGGGACTTAATAAAGGTATTGTCTGATTTGCAAAACTTAACAAATTATCAACTTTCATTTGTAAGTGATGGTAGTGACAAACTCACACTTCAAATGAACAAAGATATAAAAATGGGTTCTTCAAACCTTTCGGCAGGGAATTGGCTTATCCGTGATTTGATAGATTCGCCTAAAACTCTTTTCATCGCAACTGTAGAGGATACTAAATTCCTTACGGTTTACTCAAAATCTCCGAACTCATCTAACGGAATGGGTATTAATGCGTCCATATATTACGGGCTCAAGACTGATACTAATATAAAATCAGAAGTTATTAATAAATCGAATATTTTATCTTTTAACGAACGACCTTCATATATTGGATTAGGGCATGAACTGGTTCATAGTTTAAGGGCTATGAACGGAAATGCAATTAATTATGATAATATGATTACTTATACTATAAATGGGAATAAACGAACAATAGAAACGGAAGAAGCTGCAACGATCGGAATAGTACCTATTCCTGCACAAATCAATGATTATCACAATATTCAAGTTGTACCATATTATATTAATGAAAACATGCTTAGATTGGAGCATGGTTTGGATATGAGAGTTTCACATGACAAAAAATAATTCGATGACAAAGTCTAAAGTTAAAATTTTAATCTGCATTGCTTCAATCTTTTTAATAGGATGTAGATCCATATACACAACATCTATCGCAAATGATTCTATTTTAGTTTGCGATCTTACTCTTGCGATTGTAAAAGCACATAATGCCGATGCTTTTATAATTCATGTAGATTCGACTGCTAATGTAAACACTTATTTATATTCAAATTTTAATCCACAAAAGATTTTTAATATACCAAAATATGCTTCAATAAATAACACTTTCCCTCTTAGCAAATCAGATATTAGGTATTTGCAAAAGTGGATTGAGAACAAAGATTTATATAAATATGAAACTGACTATGTTATGACCGGTGGATATGAATTTTTCGTATTCGTTAATGGAGAATTAATTAGTCATGAATTGGATTTTACAAAGGTGGATTCGAGGAATAGAATGCTGACATCAATAAAACCGCATGAGCCGACCGAACGACTTGTAGAGATACTTACGAAGTATATTGGAGATTATCATCTATGGGAATGGTAGTCATCGAAAATAGTAAACATGATGGGAAAGTGGAAAGATTTTGGGGTGGGATTTGGAATTGTCGGAGGAAGTTGCGACCTTTAGGGAATGAATCGAATAATCAAAAAACATAGGAAATGAGAAAGATAGTAATGATGGTGCTGATGGCGGTGGCTGTCGCTTTGGGAGCAAAAGCGTCGGACGATGGCGGATGGGTGATCACGACCGATTCGCAAGAGAATTATCATGGCGCTACGATGGCCAATGGGCGTATTGGTATAGTGACTGATGAGCAGCCGTTTGAGGCTCGCGAGATTGTGCTTGCCGGGGTATTTGACAAGGCCGGCGAGGGCGATGTGAGTCGCGTGGTGCGCGCTCCGTTGTTTACCAATATGCAGATTTCAATTGATGGGGTGACGGTAGATGAGTCGAACACTCAGGAGTGGCAGCAGCGATTTGATATGCGTCGTGCCAAACTTACTACTTATGTTACGCTTCCGGGACGAGCGCGATTGACAAGCACTGTGCGAGCCTTGCGACATCTTCCTTATACGGCGATGGTTGAGGTGGGCGTGACGCCACTTAAAGATGTAACTCTGAGGGTTGTCAATAGCTATGGATTGCCCGAGGAGTATAGCGATGTGAAGACGACTTTTAAGGATGGAGATTTGCGCATCTATCAGCTCAATGGGGCTACGCGCACGAAGATGCATCGTGTGAGCGCTGCCACGATGTTTATGTTTGCCGGTCAAGAGCCGGAGGTTGATAGAGTGGCTGATGGCATAGGCTTTGAGGTGAAGCTCAAGCGCGGTGAGACCTACCGCTTTGCGTTGGTGGGCGGTGTGGCTTCGACGGCCGATTTCCTTGACCCGATCAATGAGTCGAAGCGATTTGCTACATTTGCCTACAAGATGAGCATCGATGAGCTTATCAGCCGTCATGAAAGCGAGTGGGCGCGGATGTGGGAGAGTGATATACAGATAGAAGGAGATGCGCAGTCGCAGCTTGATGTGCGACATGGATTGTATCAACTCTATTCCAACACTCGCGAGAATATGGCAGTAGGCATTGCACCGATGGGATTGTCGTCGAGCGAGGGCTACAATGGACACTATTTTTGGGATACGGAAATGTGGATGTATCCTCCGCTGTTGGTGATGAATCCCGCCGTAGGTCGTTCGCTGATGGACTATCGCTGTCGGTTTGTGGCTCAAGCCGAGGCAAATGCCGTCAATCATGGCTATAGCGGAGCGATGTATCCGTGGGAGGCTGATATGTCGGGTGAGGAGTGTACGCCGGTGTGGGCGCTGACAGGCACGTTCGAACATCATATAACTGCCGACATCGGTATCGCATTGTGGCAATACTATTGTGTGTCGGCCGATAAGCATTGGCTTCGCGACACGGCCTACCCGGTGATGAAAAAAATAGCGGAATTTTGGGTGAGTAGAGCTGAGAAAAATGACGACGGAAGCTACTCGATACGCAATGTGGTGGCGGCCGACGAGTATGCCGAAAATGTTGACGATAATGCCTATACCAATGCTGCTGTGAAACGGGCGTTGGCTGATGTGGTGTTGGCGTCGGAGGTGCTTGGCGAAGAAGCCGACCCGCAGTGGCGCGAAATCAGCGATAACATCGTCTTTACTCATAACGCCGACGGGGTGACAATGGAGTACACCGGATATGCCGGTCAGCAGATAAAGCAGGCCGATGTGAACATGGTGGCATATCCTCTCGGTGTGATTACCGACCGCGAGGCAATACTCCGCGACATCGCATATTATCAAGAGCGAATGGATCCAAATGGACCGGCCATGAGTCAGGCTATCATAGCGGTGCTGCATGCTCGATTGGGCAATGCCGATGAAGCCTTTAAGATGTTTCAGTATAGCTATCGTCGCCATGTGCGTCCACCGTTTGGTGTGCTGTCGGAAAATGCCAACAACAATCGTGTGTCGTTTATGACCGGTGTGGGCGGAATGTTGCAAGCGGTAATATTCGGTTTTGGCGGACTGGAAGTGACGCCTGATGGTATCTTACAGTTGCCGACTAAGCTCCCCAAACATTGGAAACGGTTGACTATCACCGGCGTGGGACGCGACAACCAAACCTTCATAGTCGAAAATCACTAAGACATACAAAATCACCCCTATCGATCGATGTCGGTAGGGGTGGTTTATATAGGATAAGTGAGGTATGACCTATCGTTGGAAGAGCATCGGAGCGAACTCACTCAGGTAGATGCGCCAATTTTTCCAAATGTGACCGCCATCGCTCTCGCGATAGATGTAGGGATAGCCTTTAGAATCTAACAATGCGCGATACTTGACGTTGGCGTCGTAGAGAAAGTCGGTAGAGCCGATGGCAATCCAATATAGAGCCGGTTGGCCGGCAAATTGAGTAGCGAGTTTCGCATCTAAATCGTCGTAGATGGGAGATGTTGCGCCCTCACGAGGCATAATGGCTGCCGAGAATAGTCCGATGTAGTCGAACATATCGGGATATTGCTTTGAGATGTGTAGCGAATGGAATCCGCCCATCGAAAGCCCGGCAATGGCACGGCTGCTCTTTTGAGCGATGGTGCGATAATTGGTGTCGATGAAATTGACTATTTCGGGAAAAGATGCTTCAAACGAGCCATCCATGGTCTTGGGCAATTGTGTGGTGGGCGGAACAAGTCCGGAGGGAGATTCTCCCGGAGCAGACGCAAGGGCGGCATTCCCGTTGGTCATCACTACAATCATCGGGCGAGCTTTGCCTTGAGCGATGAGGTTGTCGAGGATTTGTGTAGCTCTGCCAAGTGAAGGCCAGGCTTCTTCGTCGCCACCCATGCCATGAAGGAGATAGAACACGGGGTAGCGCTCCGATGATTGCTCGTATCCGGCAGGGGTGTAGATGGTGAGACGACGTGACATGCCGAGTGACGGACTATTGTACCAGCATCGCGACACAGTGCCGTGAGGTACGTCGCGCACTTGATAGAGGTCGCTTTCCGATCCGTCGATGATAAACACATTGGTCAGCGTAGCGATGTCACGAATGAGATATACGTTTGATGGGTCAGTGGTCTTCATGCCATCGACTATGAAAGAGTAGCTATAAAGTTCTGGCGATAGGGCTGAAGAGGTGGTATAGCTCCATATTCCGTTGTCGCCTTTGGTTAGTGTCACCACTCCGGGAGCGTCAAGTTGTCCATGAGGAGTATCTATTTTCTGAGTTGGGAGAAAATCGCCGGTCAATTCTACCTTCTGAGCGTTGGGCGATAAGAGGCGGAATGTAACGGTGTTGTCGGGGTGAATTTCAGGTGATGTCATTGTTGGTACACCCCAAATGGCTTGTTGAGCAAAGACTGATGCAGTGAGAGTCAAGCCAATTAAGAGAGATGAAATGCGTTTGAACATGATAAATGATATGAATTAATTAGGTTAAAGTATTCCGGTGAGCGAGCTTCGAATCTACCATTTGATAGTTACAGCCACAGAGTCGACCTCCACAGGTATCGGAGGCGTGAGTTTCGCTACTGTTATAGTGCCACCGATGATGGCAGGATATTGCCCCAAAATGGCTTTTTTGATACGTCCGGCTACATGTTCGAGAAGTTGTGACGGAATTTCCATCTGAGCCTTCACGATGTCGATGATGTCGGCATAGCTGATAGTCGCATTTATGCTGTCGGTTCTTATTGCGTCATCGACATTGCAACGAAGATGTACGGTCACTTCAAATGTGTTGCCTACAGTGCGCTCTTGCTCCATCACGCCATGAAAGGCACGAAGCCGCATACGATTGATTTTGATTGTAGTATTCATGCCACAAAGTTAGTAAGGCTTAATAAAAACACAAAAAAAATCGTGATATAATCACGATCTAACAACTAATTTACTTTCTCATTGAGATTCAAAAACCTAACACAATCTTGATATGCGGCGTGTTTTCCGCTTGCCGCTGCCGCAGTGGTAATTACCACAATGCGGCTCATCAAATCTTTTTTACAACTTAGAATTAATTAACCTAAAAAACAAACCCATTTGACTCATCACGAGCCTTTCTACACATAAAAATTGTAGATGTAAAACTTTTTCTTAACCGATGACAAAGGTAAAATGAATTATTGAAATGTGCAATAAAACTATGTTTTTTAACATAAAAATAACGCGGAAAATCCGCCTTTGTCGGCACCAACGCGCTGTATGAGTCCTAAAAGAAAAACCTCTCAGTTTTTTTTGCGAAACTGAGAGGTTTTTTATTTGAGTCGTATGGATACGATGGTTTAGAATTCGGCGTTGTTTGGAGTGCGAGGGAATGGAATCACGTCGCGGATGTTGGTCATGCCAGTGACAAAGAGCAACAGACGCTCAAATCCGAGACCGAATCCTGCGTGAGGGCATGTGCCGTAACGGCGGGTGTCGAGATACCACCACATATCTTTCATCGGGATGTTGAGTTCTTCGATGCGAGCCATCAACTTGTCGTAGCTTTCTTCGCGGACGCTGCCACCGATTATTTCGCCGATTTGCGGGAACAGCACGTCGGTACCTTGTACGGTCTTGCCGTCTTCGTTTTGCTTCATGTAGAAAGCTTTGATTTCTTTCGGATAATTGATCATGATAACCGGCTTTTGGAAATGATCTTCTACAAGGAAGCGTTCGTGTTCGCTGGCGAGGTCGCAACCCCAATATACCGGAAATTCAAATTTCTTGCCATTGGCAACAGCTTCTTCAAGTATCTTGATACCTTCGGTGTAGGGGAGACGAACAAACTCGGTGTCGACAACTTTGGTCAATCGCTCGATGAGGGTTTTGTCGATCATGTTGTTGAGGAATTCGAGATCGTCTTTGCAGTTGTCGAGAGCCCAGCGTACGCAATATTTGATGAAGTCTTCTTCGAGATCCATCAAGTCGTTGAGGTCGGCAAATGCTACTTCGGGTTCTATCATCCAGAATTCAGCCAAGTGGCGCGGAGTGTTGGAGTTTTCGGCGCGGAATGTGGGCCCGAATGTATAGATAGAGCCGAGAGCTGTAGCCGCCAATTCGCCTTCGAGCTGACCGGAAACGGTGAGGCTCGCTTGCTTGCCGAAGAAGTCGTCGTCGTAGATTATCGAGCCGTTTTCGTCTTTCTTGAGGTCGTAGAGGTTTTTGGTGGTCACTTGGAACATCTGACCGGCACCTTCACAGTCGGAAGCTGTGATGATGGGAGTGTGGAAATAGAAAAATCCGTGCTCGTGGAAATATTGGTGGATGGCAATGGCCATGTTGTGGCGAATGCGGAACACGGCGCCGAATGTGTTGGTGCGAGGACGCAGATGGGCTTTCTCACGTAGAAATTCGAAGGTGTGACCTTTCTTTTGCAAGGGGTAGGTTTCGGGGTCGGCAGTGCCGTAGATTTCGAGCGTTTTGGCTTGAATCTCGCAGGTTTGACCTTTACCCATCGACTCTACAAGGAGTCCCTCGACGTGAATCGATGCGCCGGTGGTGATAGGCTTGAGCTGCTCGTCGGTGAACTGAGCCATATCAAACACTATCTGGATGTTGCGTATCGTTGAGCCATCGTTGAGAGCAACAAATTGCACGTTTTTGTTGCCTCGGCGGGTGCGCACCCAACCTTTGACACTGACTTCGGTGCCAATCAACGCGGGGTTGAATATGTCGACTATTTTAGTACGTTTCATTGCGGTAATTTGATATTGATTTATTGATAATAGGGAACCCCATGAGGCTACCGGAGCTCATGGGGTCCCTGTAGTCGGTTGTATCTTATTCGAATGAACCCATCTTGAGGAAGTTGACTTCTTCCTGAGTCAAGTAGCGCCAACGTCCGCGAGCGAGGTTCTTCTTGGTGAGACCGGCGAAATAAACGCGGTCGAGCTTGGTGACGTGGTAGCCGAGCGATTCGAAGATGCGGCGT
The DNA here is from genome assembly GCA_964637445.1 of uncultured Muribaculum sp. Lineage (GTDB taxonomy): Bacteria > Bacteroidota > Bacteroidia > Bacteroidales > Muribaculaceae > M3. The sequence continues at coordinate 10,698 of CAZWWS010000050.1, read as the reverse complement.
ACGATGCGATTGCGTCCGGAGTGGATTTCGATACCGGCTTGGTTGCGGTCGGTCTCAGTGGCATAAGAGATTGCGTCGGCATGGATAGGTCCGTCTTCGAGTTCGATGCCGTCGGCAATGCGTTGCATATCGTCTTCAGAGATGTCCTTGTCGCACCACACGTGATAGATTTTCTTCTTGACGTATTTGGGGTGAGTCAATTTAGAAGCGAGGTCACCATCGTTGGTGAGAAGAAGCACACCGGTGGTGTTGCGGTCGAGGCGTCCTACGGGGTAGATGCGTTCGGGGCAGGCTCCCTTGACGAGATCCATCACAGTGAGTCGACCATTGGGGTCGTCGCTCGTGGTGACGCAGTCTTTCGGCTTGTTGAGCAAGATGTAGCATTTGCTTTCGAGTGCTACTACCTTGCCATCGTATTCAACAGTGTCGTTGTGTGAAATCTTGGTGCCGAGTTCGGTAACTACAGAGCCGTTTACGGTCACCAATCCTTGTTGGATAAATTCGTCGGCTTCGCGGCGAGAGCAGATGCCGGCATTGGCCATGAATTTATTGAGACGTATTTGTTCGTTTGGATCCGGAATTGGCATTTCATACTCTATGCGCTTTGGGCGTGGAGTGAAGCTCTTGCCTTGGCGTGGCTGTTGGAATCCACGCTTTCCACCCTGACGGTTGTTATTGTTGTATCCGCCTTGGCGATTGTTGTTGCCGTATCCACCTTGACGATTGTTATTGTTGTAGCCGCCTTGGCGATTGTTGTTGCCATATCCGCCTTGACGGTTGTTATTATTGTATCCGCCTTGGCGATTGTTGTTGCCATATCCACCTTGACGATTGTTATTGTTGTAACCGCCTTGGCGATTGTTGTTGTAGCCACGATTGTTGTAGCCACCTTGATTGCCATATCCGCCTTGACGATTATTGTTGTAGCCGCGATTGTTATTATAACCGCGATTATTGTTATATCCGCCTTGGCGTGGTTGGTAACCGCCTTGTTGTTGGTTTTCGCCGTTGGTTTCGGTCGAAGGCTCAGTAGCGGAGTCTGATGTCATATAGTCTTGGTGTTGACGGGGCTGATAGTTGTCGTTGTAGTTGCGATTGTATCCGCCGCCGTTGTTGTAACCACCATTGTTGTAGTTGCGATTGTAGCCACCCTGACGATTATATCCGCCATTGTTATAACCGCCTTGACGGTTGTAGTTGTTGCGATAGGGACGGTCGTTGTTGTACCCTCCGCCATTGCTTTGTTCAGTGGGATTGTAGTCGGATGCTTGATAGTTCACTTTTTCGATGCGTGATGCGTCATTACCCTCGATGGCAGCGCTACGGCTTTCACCGATACGTGGGCGTTTTGGCTTCTTTTCGTTAGTGTCCATATTATAAACTCAAATTTGTTAGATTCAGCCTCTCGGCTATTTTCCTAAGGTTATAAATAAAAGTGATTTTTTATGTTATAAATAATTGTTTACTAATTTGTTATAAGATTTATCCTCCGGAGGTTTACATATTAGGATATAGTAGGGAGGAAACCTTTTTTGCTATTGACTGCAAAATTAGCCTATTTCTTGAATTATAACAATTTTTTTGCGAAAAAAGATTACAAAAAAGTGATTTATTGCAGTTTGCGCACTATTAAAGGGTGTTAATACCAGCTTACACCATTGCTGAGCGATGAGCGCTTGTCGTATTTGAGGTCGCTCAAAAGCGATGATTTCACTGAGATGTGGAAGTTGTAGCTCTTGTAGGGTCCTACGGGGACGAAACTGGCTCGCATAGTGAAGCAGTGAAGATCGCGAGCTATGTTGCAATTCATATACGCAATCTTGTGGGTGTCGAAATTATAGCTGGCATTAAATCCGAAACTCCAATTTTTTGTGGGACGTATGTTGCCGTTGAAGCTGAGATTTTGCGTCCATTTGCCGTCGTAGTCCATCTTCTCTTTGTTGAATGCTCCATAGCTATAATTGATGGAGTAGTTGACCGACAAGCTCCACGGCACTTCCCACTTCATATATCCGTCATCGCCGAGCTGTATTCCCTCGTCTTTGTTCGACCCGGAGCTGTTGTTGCCGGAGCTTCCGGTTGATGATGAGGCGTTGCTATTGCCGGAGTCGTTAGCTGAGCCATCTTTGGCATCGGGCTTTTCGCGGTCGTTTTTCTTTTTGAATGTATTTTGATTGAATGTATAGCTGAACGATGTTCCGGTGCTCGAAAGCTTTGCCAACCCTTTGCCGGCTTGCAAGCGTGTGGTGTTGACGCGCACCGGATTGCCTGATGCGTTGAGCTTATAGGTGTAGACATCCCACACTGCATTGAGGTTGAGGTTGAAGTTTTTGGTCAGACGTAGTAATAGTGAGGTGTTGATATTGCTCCATCTCAGTGAGTCGGCTGCGAAATTGTAGCTTTGCGACACTGTGAAGTTTTCAATGAGCGATATTTTCTTTTCGCCTGTGGAGTCATTGTCACTTTTCACTTTCATCTCCACGTTGTTGGCGAGCGAAAGTGACACTGAGCCTGTTTTGCCCTGTCCCGGCACTCCGTAGAGGCTGTTGGGGTAATATGAGTATTTTTTTGTTACGGTTTCACCTTGACTGTTAACATAGTTGTAGCTGCCGTAGTATCCGAAGAAGTTCGACGAGAAGTCGGGCGATGCAGTGAACGAAATGGTAGGAGTCAATACGTGGCGTATCATCTTCACTTTGTCGCCGAGGAATGCTTTAGGTTGGAAAAATCCATAGATTTTGGTATCAATCGACATTGAGGCCGAGAAGTCCCACACGTTGTAGAAGCTATGGGTTGTGTCGCATATTTCGGCAGCAGCATTCGGATCCCATTGGCGGCGCACTTTGGTGGTGTACATTCGGTCGGTAAATGAAATCGAGGGTGTCACGTTGACGTATTTCAACACGTTGAATGTGGCTGAAATGGGGATGGAGTGTTTCATGCCGTTACGCCAATCCTTTATCAAGCTTTTTTGGAAAAATTCGTCTTGCTTGGCGGTCAACGAGTTTTGGAGTTGTCCGGAGTAGGACAAGCGGATTTTTTCATACCATTTTTCGTCTCCGACGGCTCTTTTGCGCTTAAACGGGTAGATTTGTGAGAGCGAGACGGTTATGTTGGGAAATGATACCGACAAGGTGGAGTCTTGAGAGCGTTGAGCTATGCTCGCAGTTGTAGAGAGCGACCACTTCGAGTTGGGGAAGCGGTAGGTCATGTTTATTGTACTGCTCTTGGTGTTTTCGGTGAACGCGTTGCTGTAATAGGAGTTGAGGTCGTTGCGCGTATAGCCCGATGTGGTGAAGTTCACGCTTGCCGACAGACTCATGTTGGGGTTGAACTTTGAGTCTTGCGAGTGACTCCAAAGTACTTGGAAGTTGGTCTGCTTCGAGTAGTCGGCGGCGCCTTTCTCTCCGTAGATATTTTTTAGATAGCTGATGTTGAACGAACCGCTATATTTATAGCGCTTTGTGTAGGAGGATTGTGCGCGCAGTCCCCATGAACCTTTGGTGTAGATTTCGCCGGTGAGCGCAAGGTCGATGTTGTCGTTGATGGCAAAGTAATATCCTCCTTCGCTGAGGTAGAAACCGCGCTGATAGTCATCGCCGAATGTGGGGAAGATTATTCCCGATGAATAGTCGTCGGTGAAAGGGAAAAATCCGAATGGCACAGCAAGTGGCAACGGCAGTCCTGCCAACACCATATATGCCGGACCGGTGACGATATTTTTCTTGGGCTTTACCTTTGCTTTGGTCAATTGCAGATAGAAGTGGGGATGCTCGTGGTTGTCGCACGTCGTGTAGCGTCCGTTTCGTAGATATAGGTCGCCATCTTCCATTTTTTTTGTTTGTCCACCCGACAAGTAGCCCTCACCCTGTTGGGTGACAACGTCGGTGATATATCCTCGCTCCGACTTGAAGTTGTAGCGTATGGTCTTGGGATTGTATTCTCCGCTCTTGTCTTTGAATACAGGAGAACCGATTACTTCTCCGGCTGTGTCGGTGGTGCCGACGGCATAAACGGTAGAGGTGGTGATGTCCATGTCGAGTGTATCGGCCGATAGACTTATGTCGCCGTAGGTGACGTTTCCACTGCCATGGAGCAATACCTTTTGCTGTCCGATGAGTACCATCGAGTCTTTGGCGGTGAGATGAACCACGTTGTCCAAATCGACCTTTTCGCGCACGATACGCGACTTACGCTTAGGCATGGTGTCGATGTGCATTGCGGTGTCGGTCGTAATAGAGTCAGCGCGTCGCGCTATCGAGTCCACGATTGCCATTATTGTATCTGTAGGCAATGGCTCATTGCTTGCCGCAACTGCAGTGTCGGCAATCTGAGAGTCGATGCTTTGGTCGCTTGCAGGGCCTGAAACGGCTCCGGCGCTGATGGCGCAAAGGATTACGACGATGATTATATATAATTGAGAGCGTCTCAAAAGTGTTGTCTGATAGAAATTTCGGTGCAAAGATACGATAACGCGGTGGCAATTGCAAAAATAAAAGCCTTTGCGATGTGTCAAAAATACTTATCTTGTTGAAAATTGGGCATGTAAGCTGTCAAATCGAGCTAATGAAGCGTCGCCAAATCGTTGAAGTGATTTCCTCACTCTATCGAGGGACTTACGTCGCATATCGCCGCTTTTCGAATAAAACTTGTCGGCATAGCAGATGAGTCGCTCCAAAAGTGTCTCCGGCAGATAGTCGCCAATGGGAAGTGGCAGTTGCCGGTCGACGATGTCGGCGGTGGTGATACCGGCTCCGGTGTGTCGCTCGGCTACGCGGGCTATATCTTCTGCCACACCTTCTCGACGTAGCAGCTCGGCGCCAAGCACTCCATGACGGAGATAGTGCTCTGTGCCATGGCAATGGATGTCGGGTGCGTCGGTAAGAAATATCCCGATATCGTGGAGCATGGCGGCCGCTTCGATGTCGTCGGGCGACAACGGCAGGGCGCAGTCGCGAGCAATCTCAAGAGCCAGGTCGGCTACCGAGCGACTATGGCGAAGAAAAATCTCGCGCAATGGAGTCGACTCAGGATAGTATTTGTCGATAATATATTGATAGCCCATATAAAATAGGGCGGATAGTGTCATGTATCCGCCCCCGTATAAGATATTTGTTGATATTACGCTATTACTCGATGATGGTGTTCCAACCATGGACGTCCTCTTCCTCTCCGAGTTGGATAGCGCGGAGCTTGTTGTAAAGGGCAGTGGTGATCGGTCCGGGGTTGCCATCTTTTGATACGATATATTTCTTTCCGGTGTCCAAGTCATCGATTTCTGCTACCGGCGAAGCCACGGCTGCAGTGCCACACGCAGCGGCTTCTTGAATAGTTTCAAGTTCCTCGATGGGGATGTGGCGACGTTCTACTTCGATGCCGAGGTCGCGAGCCAATTGCATTAGGCTCATATTGGTAATCGATGGAAGGATAGATTCCGACTCGGGAGTGATGTATTTGCCGTCTTTGATAGCAAAGAAGTTGGCAGGACCGCACTCGTCGAGATATTTCTTCTCTTTCGGGTCGAGATAAAGCACTGCTGAATAGCCGAGCGAGTGAGCTTTTTCGCCGGCTTCGAGGCTGGCAGCATAGTTGCCTCCCACTTTCCAACGTCCGGTGCCTTTGGGCGCTACGCGGTCAAATTGGCGCATGATGCAGATGTTCGTAGGCTTGAATCCTTCTTTGAAATACGGACCTACGGGGGTGACGAGGATGATAAAAGCATACTCTTTAGAGGGCTTCACTCCTACTTGTGCTGATGTGCCGATTTCGAGAGGACGGATATATAGTGAGGCTCCGCTACCATAGGGAGGAACGAAACGCTCGTTGAGTTTAACGACTTTCTTTACCATTTCGGTAAACAATTCCACCGGTACCGGTTGCATCTTGATACCTTTAGCACTCTCGATGATACGCTTGGCGTTTTCTTCGAGGCGGAACACGCGCACTTTGCTGTCTTTGCCACGGAAAGCCTTCAGTCCTTCAAATATTTCTTGACCATAATGTAGCGCTGTGGCAGCAATATGGAGGTTGATGGTCTCTGACGAAGATACTTCGATTTCGCCCCATTTGCCGTCGCGGAAGTAACAGCGTACGTTGTAATCTGTGGGGATGTAGCCAAATGACAAATTGCCCCAATCTAATTCATTGCTCATAGATTCGTAGTTAATGTCGCGAAATTACGAAATATTCGTCAGAAAAGTGACATATTGATGAGAAATTTTGCGCAATCAGAGTAATTTTGTGTAAGTTTGTAACCGAAAATGAATAAATATGACAAAATTTAAGACTGATATATATCGTGCTACGCTCTATCAAGTAGTGGTGGCTATTCTGGTGTTGTGGCTATCGCGGTTAGGCTTCTATTATTATAATGTAGATGCCGTAGGTGAGGTATCGACCGGACATTTGTGGAAGTTGATGTGGCATGGATTGCGCTTTGACATCTCTGCGGCTCTCTATTTCAATGCGTTGTTTATCTTGTTGCGTTTCTTGCCTTTTGACTTTGTGGCTCATCGACGCTATATCAGAGTGACAAACTGGATATTCTATATCAGCAATGCGGTGATGCTTCTCATTAATCTTGGCGACATAGTCTTTTATCAGTATGGCGGAACGCGACTGCGCTACGCGGCCTTCGTCGATATGCTGAATGACCCCGAAATTGTGTCGATATTCTTCTCTTATTTTGCCGATTATTGGTGGGCTTTTATTGGTGGATTGCTACTATTGGTCGCAACGTTTTGGCTCAGTGGCAGGGCTAAGATTCAGCCCGGCGGAGGACTTGTTGCGTCGACTGTCGTGTGGAAGAAATATTCGGCTCGTGTAGGGCTGCTTCTGATTGTTGCTGCGATGGCGTTTATCGGTATGCGAGGTCGTGTAGGAGCCGGACGCCCGCTATCGATAGGCGATGCTGCGTGGGGCACTGAGAAAAATGGCGAAATAAACATCGTGCTCAATAGCCCGTTTTGTGTGCTGCGCTCGCTTAGTGGAGCTAATGTGATAGAACCGTTTGAATTTTATACGGCCGATGAGTTGGCTCAGATACGCTCCTCTATTCATCATCCGGTCGACTCTCTCGGTCAGGGGTTAATACGCAAAAATGTGGTGGTAATCACTGTCGAAAGTCTGGGGCAAATGTGGCTCGACATGCTTAATGTCATACACGATGAGCCTAAACGTGGCTTGATGCCATTTCTCGACTCGCTCGCCACGCAATCGCTTGTGTGCACTCACACTATCGCCACAGGACGCCGGTCGAACGAGGGGGCGAACGCCGTGTATGGCGGTTTTCCGGCCTACGAGCCGTTTATCTATATGCTTTCGCCCTACAATGCTAACGCAGTCGATGCCGCCGCTCGCTTGCTGAAAGCGGAAGGATACTCCACAGCCTTCTATTTTGGCGGAAATCATGGCTCGTATAGCATTGATCAACTCACTTATGCTATGGGATTTGACCGCACTGTCGACCGCCAAGTTTATGGCAACGACGATGACTATGATGGCGCTTGGGGTATATTCGACCATGCGATGGGCGAATATGTAGCCACCGACATGAGCAAGATGAAAGAACCATTCTTCACCGGATGGTTTACGATAAGCAATCATGGACCATTCTATGTGCCGAGCAATTGGAACGCCGGAGGGTATCGCTATTCGGAGCCTTGCGTGGAGCGCAGTGTCGAATATACCGATCGCTCACTTCGCCATTTTTTTGATGTGGCTCGTCGGCAATCGTGGTATTCCAACACGTTATTTATTATCACAGGCGATCACGGATGTCGCAGTTTCAAAGGCACGAAATACGACACGTCATATCTGCAATATCATGTACCGTTTATAGCCTACACTCCCGATGGCTCGATAGCTCCACGACGCATCACTGACCGAGTGATGTCGCAGATTGATATTAATGCCACTATACTCGGATTGCTTAATTATACGAAGCCCTATATCTCGCTCGGCGTGAATTTGCTCGACGATAGTGCTCGCCATTATGCAATTACGTTTGGTAACAATCAATTTCAAGTCATTGGCATGAAATATCTTGTGCAACTCTCTTCCGACGCAAAGACAGTGACCGCTGTGTATGATGTGGAGTCGGATCAGCAGTTGACGAGTCCGCTTACTGCCTACGATCAGGCGCAAGTCGACGATATGGTGGCTTATTGTCGGGCTTTCTTGCAGGACTATTCATATAGGGTGATCAACAACAAAATGTCGATAGAAAACGAAAAATGATGATGTCAAACAATAAGTGGTTGCGTATCGTATTGCCCACGTTGCTGTGCGCAATAGGAGTGTTCTATGCCCTGATGCTATTGTTTCATACCTACACCGGCGATGATTTGATGTATAGGGCAAGTTGGTTGAATGATTACGACAATAATTTGCTGAATTATCCGTTGTTTTTTGTTCGCCATTGGTTGCATTTGAATGGACGAATAGGAGATAAGATCAATCCGTTTATGTTGGCAATGATGCCTAAGTTGATGTTTGCGGTGATAAATGGAGTTGTAACGCTATTGATGTATTGGCAGATTATCAAGTGCTCTGAAATCAGCCGTAAAGCGGGCTTTGTGGGAAGAATCTCTTTGATCAGTAGCATAATGTTTGGCCTTACGTGGTGGGATTATATGGTGGTGTATGTGTGCAACCTTAATTACATATGGGCTGCTGCGTTCGCATTGACAACTCTGTGGATGATATTGGCTGCGCGTGATTGTCGTAATAAAGTTTCGCTCTTCTGCTTGTGTCTGTTTGCTGCAATGGCGGGTGGAATGCATGAGGCTTGCGGTGTGCCTTTGGCTTGCGGACTATTGGTGTGGTTGTATCTTACTAAACGGGAATTGCGATTAAATAGAAGCAAACGTTTCGTTCTTGTCTCATTTTTTGTAGGAGCTGCATTTTCGATGTCGTCGCCTACTTCTTGGCAACGATTTGGGGTGGCTGTTCTATCCGATAACGTGCCAGCTGATATCGTTGTGATGCGTTCGGCCTACCTCACGTTGGCGATGTTGGCGTGGCTCGTTGTTGGTATGATGATAAAGCCTATGCGCGACAATTTCAAGCAGTTGATTCGTACTCCTTGGGTGATATTTGTGGTGGCAGCAGTGGCTTCGTTGCCGTTTTGTGCCGTATCCGGTATAATAGGTCGCACCGGATGGTTCTCGCAGATATTTGCAGTGATAGCAGTGTTCTACTATTATAATGCCACAGGCTTGCGCGTCAATCGTCGCCTGGCAGCGGTACTGTCGGTGGTGCTCGTAGTGCTGATTGCATCGCATTGCGCCGTTGCTTTGCGTCAACAATATATTATGGGACGTGAGCTTGCGACAATGATTGAGCTATACCGCCAATCGCCCGATGGGGTGGTGTATATGGACTATACTCCCGATTCGGCGCAACACCCTTGGGCGTTGCGTAAGGCTCGTGGTGTCCACGACCCTGAAGAGTCCTACTACATCGAAACAATTTCACGTTACTACGGTTCTTCCGAGCGACCTCTCGTTGTAGTGCCGAAAGCATTGGAGAGTATTCCCGCTTCTGAAATTGAAGGCACAATATCGGTTGGCAACTGCCTGATCTCCGACGCCTACACAGGCGAGCGCGATGGATATGTAGTAGTGCCATTCACAAAGGATGGTCGACAGCTATATCTATATCGCCCCCACGAAATCGATCCCGACTCCCCGACATTTATTCCGTTTCGATAGTTTTTGGCGCGTGGGGAGTGTGGTATTGAGAAATAGTTGTAACTTTGCACTTTCAAAATCAAGAAACATAAATTGTAACTATATGGAACTTAACTCTCTTACAGCTATTTCTCCTATCGACGGGCGCTATCGCAGCAAGTGCGCTAAGCTCGACGAATATTTCTCTGAGTATGCTCTGATTCGCTATCGTGTGCGCGTAGAGGTGGAGTATTTCATCGCTTTGTGTGAGATACCTCTTCCCCAGCTTGCCGAGGTGGATGCAAATGTGTTTGCTTCGCTTCGCGACATCTATCGCAATTTCTCGGTTGAGGATGCTCAGCGCATCAAGGACATCGAAAGCGTGACCAACCACGATGTGAAAGCAGTGGAATATTTCTTGAAAGAAAAATTCGACGTACTCGGTCTTGAAAAGCATAAAGAGTTTATCCATTTCGGCCTCACATCGCAAGACATCAACAACACATCGGTACCTTTGTCGGTCAAAGATGCTATTGCCGATGTGTATCGTCCGCTTTTGATCGAACTTATCGAGCATCTCGAAGCTCGTGCCGATGAGTGGAAAGACCTGCCGATGCTTGCAAAGACTCACGGTCAGCCGGCTTCTCCCACTCGCTTGGGCAAGGAGATTCGCGTATTCTCTTATCGTCTGCGTCGCCAGTTGGCTATGCTTGATGCTGTGCCCATCAGCGGTAAGTTTGGTGGAGCAACCGGCAACTTCAACGCTCATCTCACAGCCTATCCGTCGATCGATTGGCGCGCGTTTGGAGCTTCATTCTTGAGCGAAAAGCTCGGTATCGAGCGTGAAGAGTACACCACTCAGATTTCCAACTACGACAATCTCGCAGCTCTCTTTGACGCATTGGCTCGTATCAACACCATCATTCTCGACCTCGACCGCGATATGTGGCAATACATCTCGATGGAATACTTCAAGCAGAAGATCAAGGCCGGCGAAGTAGGCTCATCGGCTATGCCTCACAAGGTC
>CAZWWS010000049.1:0-18820 GCA_964637445.1 uncultured Muribaculum sp. | reverse complement strand
TTATTTTCTGTAAAAGTAATCGAACCGGCACCGGCTGTACCCGACACATAAACTTTGCCGCCGTTTAAATCTATTGTATTATTGGTATTTGTAGGCAAAACCACTCTTATTTTCGAGATATTCATTCCGCCTTTTAATTTTCCGTTTCGACCTCCGCCAAAATAACACTGATACGGCGTATTATACGACGACATCTCTTGAACGTCGCCCGCAATAATAGTAGTGGTAAGCCCCCAGCCAGTCATTGCAATCGTAAAATCCTGATCGCTCGTTACTGCGATGCTTTTGGTAAGTTCGATTGTGGTGTGCGCATCATCAGCCCATACAAACTGATAGTTTGCATTACGAGCAGTCCAATCAGACCCATCACCTGTAATATCCGGAGATATAAAGTAATATCCCGAAAGATCCCCGGTCGCTGCATTCACACTTACAGCAAGAATGATTGTGAGAAAGAATAAAATTACTTTTTTCATTTTGTTAATTGGTCTTTTTTTGATTTCATAATTGCATTAGCGTCAGATAGATGGCGCATTGAAACGTTGCAAAATTACTAATGCATAATTTTCCCCGCAAGTACTTTTTACGACAATATAACGCCAACTTATTACCCCCCCCATACAACCTATTGATTACCAACAGTTTAACTCTTCCTGTCGGTAAATTTTTATTATTCTTGTATAATCCTTTTGGAATGACCGACAGAACCGCAATTAAATAATTATTAACAATCTGCGGAAATATTTTCATCATACAACAAAACACACAACACCCTACATACCAATCAATTGCGCCCCATAGCCTCTTATATTTAGTCAAAACGAAACCACAAATTCGTCAAAACGAAACCTCTATACTCATAAAAAAAACATCGAGCCATCTCAACCCACCACCAAATGAAAATTTAGCAGTTTGTTTCGATGGCTGATTTTGCGACACATGCTCTACTTCACGCGCAGATGGCGAGCCGTTGCCGGATCGGCCACTATCGAACGATAGAATTCTTCTGAATATCCCGGGAACATCGGATAGGCAGGCATTCCGGTTTCGGTGCGTTCAAACTCGCCGTCTTTCTCGCGCTTCACATTGCCATCAAGATACTTTACCAACAGATAGTCGCCCAATTGCTTATAACGAGCCGTCGACTCATTGGCTTGCTTATGCGAGAAGTCGCTAAGCAACTTGCGAGCAGCTTGGACATCTCCGCGAGCTATCATCTCATTTGCTTCAGTTTCCACTTGTACCACTCCGGCTGCAAATCCATCCTCGATTTCTCTCTGCACCTTGCGTATGTCGGGTATCATCTGCGAATAGCGATGATATGCCTGATTGGCTACGTAATTGTTCACCCAGAACGAGGCTTCCCACGACAGCGTGTACATATCGCCATTGCCCGGAGCAAATGCATGCGGAGCTGTAGTCACACAGCAATAGATCGGCACATACAGCGTGGTGTTGGTATCATCTGTGCCAAACCACAATATGCCACGCATCGGAGCCTCTACATTGCTTCTCATCTGCGCCACAAACGAAAATCCGGTCTGTTGTGTTGCTATCGCGCGCTCGTTGGTATACTCCACCGAGTCGACCTTAAACGTCATCGGACGCCAACGATATGGCGACTTATACGGACCCGCTCCCGGATCGCTCTCCATATTGAACGGCGTATCCTCAAAGTGATCGCGCATCATTGCTTGCATATCGCGCACCGTCAGAGGCTTGTCGGGCTTAATATATAGCGGCAGCGGCTCTCCCTCTCCATTGAGTATCCAAGGTAGATAGCGATCCATTCCTTCTACAAAGCGATTATAATATGCCCACACACGAGCATCGCATCCGCGCAAAGCCGAAAAATCAGTGATGGCATACGCGCGCGAGAAACTGAAATCCTTGTCTTTACCCGTGAAATAACCCTGTCGGCGAGCAAACGATATCACATCTTTCGAGTACAAGCAATTTTCCTTATCGTTGAGCGGAAATTGATGGATTCGTGCATGGTTGGCATGACCTGAGATGCAATCGTCGGGAATGCGCACTGCCACCCATACGGCGCCGCGCTCCACTCCGCCCTTGCCTATCAATTCCATCACCCACACCTCGTTGGCATCGGCTATCGAAAACGATTCGCCCGACGAATAGTAGCCATATTTTGCCACCAAATCAGTCATCACGTCTATCGCCTCACGTGCCGTCTTGGCGCGCTGCAGAGTGATATATATCAGCGATCCATAATCGATGATGCCGGTGGTGTCCACGAGTTCCTCGCGACCGCCCCATGTACTTTCCGATATCGTCAGCCCATGCTCATTCATATTTCCTATCGTGGCATAAGTATGCGCCACTTCGGGTATCCGGCCTAAATATTTTCCGGTGTCCCATTCTTTGACTGTTCGCATTGCTCCGGCCGGATAGTCAGCTGCCGGCTGGCTGTATAGTTCGCCATAGAGATTGTGGGAGTCGGCTGCATAGGTTATCATCACCGACGAGTCGGTCGTCGCTTTCGACGACGCTATAAGCGATGTGCAGGCATCGGCCGAAGCCACGCCCGCCATCAGTGCAAGTGCTGTGATTAGTTGTTTCATTACTCTTATTTTTACTTTTTATTTACTTCTATTATGGTAGATGTGAGCGGATACCACAGATACCCGTTCACTTCGCTTTCGGGAAATTGACGCGCTATCAGTTCCACATAGTCGCACACTTGTTCCTTATATTTTTCCGCATGTTCGCCAAACTTATAGTCTATCACGGCTATCCGGCCGTCGGCCATTCTCACCACACGGTCGGGACGGCGACGCTCGCCATTGCCAAGCGATATTGCGCGTTCCGATAGTAGCATCGTGTAGCCTTCAAACCATGGCGCCACACGCTCATCGTCGAGAGCCTTCGACAATATTTGCTTAAACTCTTCGCCAAGCGATCCGGGTATGATGGCGCGGCTCACCTGACGCAATATCGCGCGATCCAAATCATTAGGTGTCTCTATCGTGCGCATTATATTGTGGAGCAGAGTGCCTCTCACTCGCTTATCCGTCAAGTTATACAAGTCGTCGATATCATCCACATCGGCTATCTCATCGACTTTGAGGCGGCTCTTCACTTCGCAGTCATTTTTCGACACCATATATGGTCGGGTCTTCACCTCTTCTATTTCCACACGTTCCACCTTAGGGATCTCGCCGATTTCGACGCTTCCTCCCGCAATGGTCGTCGACAAAAGTTTTCCTATCGTACCTTCTTGAGCCTTTTCGGAATAATACACTATCAGCACATCGACCGCGCGCGTAAACGCCACATACGTCACATTAAGCCTATCGATGATCTGCTCCTTCTTTTTCGCTTGATATTGCGGAGCGAATATCGTTGCCTCAAGTGCACTGCTTCCCGAAATCGGAGTTATCGGAGGCAACAATTCCGGTCGCGACACATATTTTTCAAAGCCCGCGGTCTTATACCACTGCAACTCACCCGACTTACTCATCGACCAGTTGGCAAATGGTATCAACACACACGGGAACTCAAGTCCTTTCGACTTATGGATGGTCATCACTCGGATGGCATTAGATGTGGCAGGTGCCGGTATCGCTCTTTTACAGCCCGTTTCGTCCCACCATTTGAGAAAGTCGTGCAACGACGACGTATAGCGCACCATATAGTCATTTGCCAAATCTTGAAACGCATAGATATAGGCAGCTTGCAACTTCAGATCCTCATCCGATAGAAATTTAGCAATTATACGCTCCACGATTGCCACCACCGAAGCATCCTTTTGATCCGTCAATTCGTCGATCGACTCATCCAACTCCGGATTTTTTTGCATCGCTTCCAATAGTGCTTCCGACGCGCTTTTTCCACTTACTGTCGCCAGATACTCATATCTGTTTATAAATTGAGCTATCTCTTTTTCTGTATAATTCGGTCTCTTTTCGTTCGGCTTTTCGTCATAGCCGGGGGCATCTATATAACGAAGCATCGACACTATCAAGCGCACCGCCGGCGACGCATTTATCAGCAACGCTTCGTCCGACAGCACCTCTGTTTTGGGTATATCGGTCCTACCCGGCAATTCTTTCAGAAGATGAGTCACAATGGCGCTTGCTTCCTTATTTGTATCTACCAATATCACTATATCGCGTGGCTGATACCCATTGCTTCGCAATCGCACTATATCATCGATCAATCGCGTCAATGCATTTTTCTTGAATTCGTCATCCTTTCCGGGCAACTTGGCCACACTCACATACCCGCGATGATTCTCATGCTTCTTCGATACTTGTTGCACTACATTCGCATAGATATCCTCCAATCCCAACTCCTTGGCCAACTTGGTAAACTCTTGGTTGTTAAACTCCACTACGTCGCGCGATGAGCGCCAGTTGGTATTGTCGGCAGGGTTTACTCCCTTTATATCTACCTGCTCGAACTGTTCTTGCACTTTCGTTCTCAGCAACTCCGGGTCGCTTCCTCTAAATCGATAGATACTCTGCTTCTCATCGCCGATGATCAGATTATCATGATCGTTTGATTCGCTCTCTCTTACCAATGGAGTCAGGTTGCCCCACTGCAACGTCGACGTATCTTGAAACTCATCTATCAGATAGTGCTTCAGTTGCATTCCCAATCGCTCGTAGACAAACGGCACCTCATCGTCTGAGATTATTCGTCGCAGTATATCATTCGTGTCCGATAGCAATATCAGATTATTTTCTTCTCTGAACGCCGACAGATATTTCACCACCGGAGCCAATATACCCAATACATACAGATATTTCGACACGCTCCGTATCTCTTTCACCATAGCATCAACATTGATTCCCATATTGACGGCATCGGCTATTGCATCATCAAGAGCAGGGATTATATTATTCTTTTTGCACACATCTGCATAGTAGCGCTTCGATTGGTCTGTTGCAGCCGCTTGCAAGGTCGCTGTTGGTGTCTCTTTTTTCTCTGCGTCCAGCCACTTTTTTATTGACGGAATGACAGATCGGCTGATATATTTATCCTCAACATCTATCCCATACTGCGCCGCTACATTATACACCTTTTCCATCGCTTGACGACGGCGGATACGCTCTTCATTCACTTTATCGGCAAGTTCCTTGACCAAATTCGGTAAAAGATTGGAATCTTTCAGATACTCCGTTATCGCATCACGATTTTCCTTAAATGTATCATCAAATAGATCGTCTATCGTTTTTATTATCCCTTCGTATGTACTACTATCGCGATTGAGAATATTAAAACTCTTACCCTCATTTACAAACGACATCATATACTCTTCAAGCCAATTAGCCAATCGTAGAGTATCCTTATCTGTATTACGACCTATCGACCTCATCATCTGATCAACTGCCGTGGCCACTGCATATTTATCGTCAAGTTCGAGCTCGAAGTTACCGGTCAATTCTGCCTCACGAGCAAATGTTCGTAACACCAATTGGAAGAATGAATCGATTGTCGACACATTGAAAAACTCAAAATTGTGTAGCAACTCCACCAAAGCCTTATCTGTTGCTTTCTTCAGTTCCTCTTCGCCGCAACCGAAAAGAGCCATCAACTCTGCTTTATACGGCGACTCGCCGGGTTGCTCCGGCGGTGCTACTGTGTCGCCCAAGCAATCTCCCGGATCCGGCTTCATCTCCGCCGGAAGTGCTCTACCGGCCAAGACGGCAAGTTCCTTGACGATGCGTCGCTTCATCTCCTCAGTTGCCTTGTTGGTAAACGTTATCGCCAATATCGACTGGTGATGCTCTCGTCCGCCTCTACGCAACCGATAGCGCCCGGATTCGGTTTTCTCTCCGATGAGCAACTTTATATATTCTTTTGCAAGCGCAAATGTCTTTCCCGAGCCGGCCGAAGCCTTATAGATCGTCAGCATGTGTTTATCACTTATATTATTCTTACTTTATATCCCATCTCCGTGAGTAGTCGCTTCACATCCTCACGGCGATCGCCTTGTATCAATATCTCGCCGCCACGTGCCGAGCCTCCTGTACCAAGACGACGCTTCAACCGAGCAGCCACTTCCTCCACCTCGGCATCTTCTACTACAAATCCGGTCACTATCGTAGCCTGCTTGCCTCCGCGACCTTTGCGCTCAAACACTATATCCAGGCGCTCCGACTGCACTCCCTTTTTCTCTTCTGCAGTCGCAGTCGACTCTTCATTCTGTTCTTCCGCTTGCGGCACTTGTAGCGAAGCAAGCGCATCTTTCCAATCTGCCATCTTAGACGTTGTTTATTCTATTTCCAACGTGTCGGGTAATATAGGAGTCGGACTATCCAACGACCTTCGCAACTGCTCCAACAGCATCGCTCGCGACATGTCGGCCGTCGACAGCGTATCTACATAAGCCTGCACCGCTACAGAGTCTATCCCATATGCGCGACGATACCATCGCGTTGCCTGAGCTATATACTCCTCATTGCCTGAGTCTTCCGACGCCTGTATCAACAATATCGATACATCCAGCAATTCTGCCACAGAGATCGAATCCTTGCCCTCTACGGCGGCTGTTATTGTCGCTGCCGCCCTATCCGGCTGCCCATTATCAATGTCAAATCGCGCACTATCAATCGAGTCGCTCACCGGAGTGCCCTTACAGCTCGACAGTACAACCATCACTAATATAAATACCAAATATTTCATAATCCACAAATATACATACAAATCCGCAAAAAAAAAAGCCCACCCCACTTTTTCACAACATCGTGTTCTTCCGTGTCATCTGTGAGCCGCCTTTCAACTTTTTTCTCTTAATGTGACATAATGACATAATACCACTCTATTTTTCATTGTAACTTTGCAGCGAAATACAAACATTATAACTTTTATCAATTATGAAACGTACTAAAAACACCGAATTCAACACAAAAATGCCTATCTTTGCAGATAGTATGAAACGTAAAGTCACTATCATCACCGGCACTCGTGCCGATTGGGGGCTGCTCAGCCCTATAGCTCGTGCGCTAAACGCCCGTCCCGACATCAGCCTGCAGATCATCGCTACCAATATGCATCTTCTGCCCGAGTTTGGCGAGACTTGGCGCGAAATTGAGCGCGATGGTCTCTCCATTACCCACCGAGTGCCGTCAGAAGCCGTTTCCGACACCCCCGAAGGCACCACGCAAGTGCTATCCGACATCCTTCAAGGCATAAGCCACGCCATCAGCAAGGATCGTCCCGACATCATCGTCATACTCGGCGACCGCTATGAGATGCTTGCTGCCGCCACGGCAGCCCTGATTCATCGCGTCCCCATTGCTCATATAGCCGGAGGAGCCACCACTCAAGGCGCCTACGACGAAAGCATTCGCCATGCAATCACCAAGATGAGCCATATCCACCTCGTCGAAACCGAGCAATACCGCCGGCGCGTCATTCAGCTCGGCGAGCAGCCCCGGCGCGTCATCAACACCGGAGCCATCGGCATCCACAACATCAAGGCCGTCCCGCTCATGTCTCGGCAAGAGCTGGTGCAGAGCCTCGGCACCTCAATACCCGACAAGACTATTCTCGCAACATTCCATCCGGCAACGCTCGACCCGGGCACTCCCGTCGAGCAATGTCGCAATCTGCTCGAAGCGCTCGATCGTCACCCCGACTACAAGGTTATTTTCACATACCCCAACAACGACACCAACGCTCGACCCATCATCGACCTGTTGCAGCGTCATGCTTCGCAGCACCCCGAGCGGATGGCACTTTTCCCCTCTCTTGGTCACCGGCGCTATCTGTCAGCCTTGCGATATGTGGCAGCCGTTGTGGGCAACTCCTCAAGCGGCATCGTCGAAGTGCCTTCGATGGGCATCCCCACTCTCGACATCGGCATCCGACAGCAAGGACGCATCGCAGCCGATTCTGTGGTCCACTGCGGCGTTTCAGTCGACCTAATCGATAGCGGATTGCGCCACATTCTCTCCCCCGAAGTTCGGCTGGCAGCTCGCTCTGTCGTCAACCCTTACGAGCAACCCGACACGCTGCGACTCATCGTCGACGCCATCGCCGAAACGCCTCTCCACGACATTATCATCAAACCATTCCACGACCTACCGCTATGACACCTCTATATATTATACCCGCACGTGGCGGAAGCAAAGGCATACCACGCAAGAACATCAAACTCCTTGCCGGTCGTCCGCTCATAGCCTACTCTATTGATGTGGCTCGCGCCCTGTCGACCGACGACCACATCATCCTGTCGACCGACGACCAAGAGATTGCCGACACTGCTCGCCGGCTCGGACTCGACGTGCCTTATATGCGACCTGCCAGACTTGCTACCGACACTGCCGGCTCTCGCGAAGTCATCATCGACGCCATGCTATATGCCGACCGCTCCGGCATCGACTACGACTGCGTAGTTCTGCTTCAGCCTACCTCGCCTCTTCGCATGGTCGACGACGTGACGCGATGCCTGCAACACTACAACCACGACATCGACATGGTGGTAACGGTCAAAGAAGCCGCTTCCAACCCCTACTACAATTGTTTCGAGACCTCTCCCGAAGGCTACCTCCATATCTCCAAAGGTCATGGCGAATACACTCGCCGACAAGATGCGCCTCCGGCTTGGGAATACAACGGAGCCGTCTATGTCATCAACCCGAAATCGATACGGCAAATGCCTCTCGGAAAATTTCCTCGACGCATTCCGGTAGAAATGCCTCGCAGCCGCAGCATCGACTTAGACACCCCTATCGATTGGCTTATTGCTGAAACCATCATTCTCAACAATCAATCAGACCAACAGCCATGAACACCCACATCATATCACACAACGCATCGCTTCTCGATGCGCTCGACCGACTCAATCGACTCTCCGGAAGCGAGATGACTCTGCTCGCCATCGACGACGCCGACCGCATGGTGGGCACTCTCACCGACGGCGACATCCGCCGCGCACTCCTGCGACAAGCCAATCTCTCCACTCCGGTGAGCGAAGTGATGCACCGCGACTTCAAATACATCCAAGCCGACAACACCGACGTAGCACTTCTGCGTCGCTACCGCCGTCTCGGCATCACACTCATACCCCGCCTCGATGCCGACCGACACATCGTCGACATCTACGACCTCTCCACCACCCATACCATCCTCCCTCTGCGAGCCATCCTCATGGCCGGGGGCAAAGGCGAACGCTTGCGTCCGCTCACTCTCACCACCCCCAAACCGCTCCTGCCCATCTGCGGCAAGCCAATCATCGACTACAACATCGAAGCACTCGCAGCCTGTGGTATCACCGACATCAACGTCACCACCAACTACCTTGCCGAGCAGCTTCACGCCCATTTCGCTTCGCCCGTTGCAGGAGTCACTGTGCGTTGCATCAAAGAGCCTGCCCCACTGGGTACCATCGGTTCAGCAGCGCTCGTCCCAGAGAGCGACCTCTCCACCACCCTCATCATGAACTCCGACTTGCTCACCAACATATCCTTCGAAGATATGTACTTGCATCACCTCTCTCAGCAAGCCGACATTACCATCGCATCCATCCCCTACACCGTGTCGATTCCCTTCGCCATATTCAACACCGAGGGACAGGAAGTGCGCGCATTGGAGGAGAAGCCCACCTACACCTATCAGGCCAACGCAGGCATCTACCTCATCCGCACCGCGCTACTCTCCTCGATCACACCCGGCGAGCGCGTCGACGCCCCCGACTTCGTGGAGAAAACCATCGCCGACGGCCGCAAAGTCACATTCTTCCCCATCAACGGCACTTGGATCGACATAGGTTCCCCCTCCGACTTCCGACAAGCCGAGCAACTCATGACCCACTTAGCCGACTGGAAGAAATAGAACCTTTCACAGCCGATTTTGTGAAATTTTGGTCGATTTACATTGCCGATTCTGTGAAATTTCGCTATATTTGCATCCCCGAAAGTGTGAAATTTATGAGCCAACTACTTAAAAGAAAGGTCGATACAATACTCCACGAGTGGAAAGACAGAGAAAATCACAAGCCACTCATCATCAAAGGAGCGAGGCAGATTGGAAAAACTGCCTCTATATCGGCGTTTGCTCAGCAAGCCTACAAAAGCTTCATAAAAATCAACTTCGTCGAGCAGCCCAAATTCAAAAGAATATTCAACGATGGCTACGATGTCGACACTATCCTAAAAAACATTTCTCTGCTCGACCCCTCTTTGGAGTTTATCGCCGGAGATACGCTTTTCTTTTTCGACGAATTGCAAGAATGTCCGTCATGTGCCACATCTCTCAAATTTTTTAAGCTCGATGGTAGATACGACGTGATTTGCTCCGGCTCTTTGATGGGTATCAACTACAACGAGATTGAGTCGAACTCTGTGGGCTACAAAGAAGACTATGAAATGCACTCAATGGATTTCGAAGAATTTCTTTGGGCAAACGGATATTCTCCGGAGTTTGTCGAAGATATGTATCGACACATGATCGAGTTGAAGCCATTCTCTGAGTTGGAATACGTCACTATTTCGTCAGTATTCAAAGACTATATGATGCTTGGAGGTATGCCCGACGTGGTCAACACATTTGTTACAAACAAAAATTTCAGTGGCACACTCGACATCCAGCGGCAGCTTCTCATCGACTACAACGAAGATATCACAAAGTATGCACTCGGACTCGACAAGGCAAAAATACGAAACGTGTATAATCACATTTCCGTATTTCTCGCCAAAGAAAACAAGCGATTCCAAATCTCCAAAGTAGCGAAAAATGCGCGCAACAGAGACTATGTCGGAGTGGTCGAATGGCTTTCGTCGGCAGGAATAATCAATCCCTGCTATTGCCTGTCGGACATTGAACTTCCACTAAAAGGCAACTACGACTCGCGGCTATATAAAATATACTTTAAGGACACCGGTCTGCTGATTGCCTCTATCGACGAAGAAGCTCAATACGATCTTCGCACCAATCGCAACTTCGGCACTTACAAAGGCGCTATCTACGAAAATATCGTAGCTGATATGCTCGCTAAGCAAGGTTACAACCTATATTACTACAAGCAGGAAAATCCTGCTTTGGAAATAGACTTTTTTGTCCGTGATGCCAACCATCTTATTCCTATCGAAGTAAAAGCTACCGATGGGGCAACCATATCGCTCAACAAATTAATCGGAAATGACAAATACAGCGATGTGTCTTACGGCATCAAGCTATGCGACAAAAACATAGGGTTCAACGGACAAATATATACATTCCCTCATTTTCTAACTTTTCATCTCAAACGCTTTCTTCAGGACAATATTTTTTCACCGGAACACTCTCCCCTCTGTTGATTAATTTATCTTATTTCCTTAATAAAAAACGACACAGCATTTCATTATGGCAGATTCTAACTTTATAGATTACGTTAAGATACAATGTCGCTCCGGCAAAGGCGGAGCCGGCTCACGGCACTTCTATCGCGCCAAATACGTGCCGAAAGGCGGTCCCGATGGTGGCGATGGCGGTCGCGGCGGACACATCATACTCCGTGGCAACAAAAACATGTGGACTTTGCTCCCGCTCAAATATCAGCGCCACATCTTCGCCGGCAATGGTCAAAGTGGCTCAGGCGGTCGCAGCTTCGGCAAAGATGGAGAGGACAAGATAATCGAAGTGCCTTGCGGTACGGTTGTTTTCGATGCCGAGACCGGCGACTTCCTCTGCGAAGTCACCGACCACGAGCAAGAGGTGAAGCTCCTCCGCGGCGGTCGCGGCGGTCTCGGCAACTGGCACTTCAAGTCGGCCACCAATCGCACCCCTCGCTACGCTCAGCCGGGCGAGCCATCGATTGAAAAGACCGTAATCCTTGAGCTGAAGCTGCTTGCCGATGTAGGTCTCGTAGGATTTCCCAATGCCGGAAAATCCACCCTGCTGTCAGCCGTATCAGCTGCGCGCCCCAAGATAGCCGACTATCCGTTTACCACGATGGAACCTCAACTCGGCATTGTGTCCTATCGCGACAACCGCTCGTTTGTCATGGCCGACATTCCGGGTATCATCGAAGGCGCAAGCGAAGGCAAAGGGCTCGGATTGCGTTTCCTCCGCCACATCGAGCGCAACGCCGTGCTACTCTTCATGGTACCGGCCGATGCCGACGACATTCACAACGAGTATGAAATCCTACTCAACGAATTGTCACAATTCAACCCAGAACTGATGGACAAACAGCGAGTGCTCGCCATCTCCAAAAGCGATATGCTCGACGACGAGCTGATTGCAGAAATAGAAAACGAGCTTCCTGCCGACCTCCCACACGTATTTATCTCGTCGGTCACCGGCTTTGGCATTGCAGCACTCAAAGACCAATTGTGGCGCGCCATCAACGACGAAAGCAATTGTGTACCGACATTTATCACTCATCGTCCGCTCGACGGACACCATCGTGTGCGCGAAGAAGATGAATTCATATTTGAAAATACCCCCATCGAGCCCGACGAAGAGCCGGATTTGCAAGAATACAGCGAAGAAGATTGGGGCGAAGACTTCGACTACGACTGGGATGACGACACAGAGCCTATCGACTTCAGCGATTGACATCATCGAACCGATTCACCTCGCACAAGGTATCATCGCTTTCAACACCACGCGAGGCGTTTCGGTCGACGACAATCCTTATAGCTCATTCAACATCTGCCACTACACGGCAGATGTTGATGCTCATATCCGGCGGTGTCGCGACCTTTTGTGCCGACGATTAGACATCAGCCCCGACCGGCTCATCATACCGCGACAGACCCATTCGGCCAACATCGCCACCATCACCCGACTACCCATCGGCTCGCTCAACGACATCGACGCCCTTGTCACCACCATCCCCGATGTGGTAATCGGTGTCAACACAGCCGATTGCGTCCCCATCCTTCTCGCCGACACGCAAGCCTCGGTCGTTGCAGCCACCCACGCCGGATGGAAAGGAGCCGTCAAGCACATAGCCGCCGCTACTGTAGCAGCCATGGAAGCCGTAGGAGCCGAGCCGAGCCGTATCGTCGCAGCCATCTGCCCATGTATCTGCCAAGACTGCTTCGAAGTAGGCGACGAAGTGGTAGAGCAATTTCGCCAAGCCGGCTTCGACATCGACCGCCACACCTACCGTCATCCCGGCAACGGCAAAGCCCATATCGACCTCGCGGCATTGTGTCGCGACGACCTCACCGCCGTAGGTGTAAAAGCCGAGTCAATTCACACAACCGGCAATTGCACCCGCTGCAACCCCCGTCGCTACTTCTCCGCACGACGGCTCGGCATCAATTCAGGGCGAATTTTCTCCGGTATCGCCCTTTCGACAGTTAAAAAGCTATAAAATCGCTTCACGACAGCCACTTTCGTCTATTATCGCCCCTCTTTTTGAAGCGTAATTCTTAATTTTACGCCACTTTTAATAGTAGAATATTAGCTTTTTTAGCACTATCAGCCTTTAAGTTAATGAAATTGTTGCTAAATTTGCAGTTTGAAATATAATGTCTTATGCTTAAAAAAGTTTCAATATATCTGATTTCGGCATTGCTGCTGACCGCATTCTATGCATGTAACTCCGACTCCGACACCTCTTATGAAGAGATATTGTCGAGTAGCGTACGCGTCACCTCGTTCTCACTTCAAGAAGATGACGACGTGCTGTCAAACCTCGACTCCGTATTCTTCACCATCGATTTGGAAGGATCGCGCATATTCAACGCCGACTCACTACCCTACGGCACTCAGACCACCAAGCTCGTACCAAGCCTGTCGCTTGGAAGTTCCAGCGTAGTGGAATTTATCATATCGGGAGCAAAGCTACACCGCGACACCACTTACAACTATCTCGCCAACCCGAGCGACACAATCGACTTTTCAGGCAAAGTGACGCTCCGCGTAGTGTCGGCAGATACTCAAGTTGAACGCAAATACGACGTCAGCGTCAACGTTCACCAAGTGAAGCCCGACTCGCTCTATTGGGATCAAATCGCACATCGTGCTCTCCCCACCACCCTCAGCTCCCCCACTGCACAAAAAGCTGTGGTCTACGACGGCAACGCCCTCTGCTTGGTAGAAAGCAACGGCAGCTACACCATAGCCACCACAGCCGACCCATCGCGCGACAACTGGACTATAACCGAGGTAACATTCCCATTCACCCCGAATATCAGCTCACTCACCGCTTCCGATGCGCTCTATATGCTCGACACCGACGGCAATCTCTATAGCTCAGCCGACGGCTCAGCATGGGAATCATGCAGTATGAAGTGGCACACGATACTCGGCGGCTACAACGGCGGAGTGCTCGGCATCGAGCAAAAAGCCGATGGCTACTACCACACCGCCTACCCCTCATCATTGACAGTAAGCAACACTAAGATAGCCGATGGCTTCCCCATCGAAGGAGCAAGCCCGATGGTCACATTCACCACGCAATGGAGCGATGCCACGCAAGCATTCATAGCCGGCGGACGCACCGCTTCCAGCGAATTAAGCCAAACCACATGGGGCTTCGACGGCTCTATTTGGGCTGAAATCAACACAACCGATCTCCCTGCCTGCGAAGATATGACCATCTTCCCCTATTTCTGCTACAAGACAGACGAAAGCAATTGGTCGGTATCCAAGCACACCGCATGGATAGCAATGGGCGGACGCGATGCCGACGGCAACGTATCGAAAGCAATATATGTATCGTTCGACTGCGGATGGCATTGGCACTTAGGCGACGACGTGATGCAACTTCCCGACTATATTCCGGCATTTGCCGAAGCGCAAGCGTTGGTATTCAGCGAGACCATCACCGCACGTTCATCGTCGTCGTGGACTCAAATGCAGCCACGCCACCTCCCCCGCTGGTGGGTCATCGAAAGCCCCGAGCTATCGAGAGCCACCAAGCCCGTCACCGAGTGGGATTGTCCCTACATCTACCTCTTCGGCGGTGTCGACGCTCAAGGCAACCTCCACAACAGCATCTGGCGCGGAGTAATCAATCGTCTCACATTCAAGCCCGTAATCTAAGGCAAGCATGAACAGAGCGATAGCAGCATTAATCACGCTTCTGATTGTCACAGCCTCGGCCATGCCAATCAAAGCACAAGAAGAAGCCTACAAATGGGACGCCGGTGTGGCGCTCGGCATGAGCGGATACATCGGTGAAGCCAACACAAGCTCCAACCCATACCACACCCCCGGCTTCTCTGCTGCCGCCTCGTTGCGCTATCTTATCAATACCCGGTGGGCGTTACGCACAGTCCTCTCCACCATGTCGCTAAGCGGCAACAGCATCGACATGGAAAACATCTACCCCGACCGCATGACCTACGAATTCTCCTCGCAAGTCTACGACCTCTCAGTAAGAGCCGAAGCCAACTTCTTCAACTACGGCATCGGCGAGACTTACAAAAAGCTTCGTCGCTGGACTCCCTACTTAGCCCTCGGGTTTGGAGTCTCACTCTCCACGTGCGACGGCGAAAGCGCCTTTGCCATGAGCATACCCATGAGCTTGGGCTTGAAATACAAAGTAAAACCGCGCCTCAACCTCGGACTCGAATTTACGATGACCAAGGTGCTCGGCGACAAGGTCGACGGCAAAAACCTCAACGACCTCTACACCATAAAAAATTCAATGATGCGCAACACCGATTGGCACTCATCATTGATGATTTCGATAAGTTACGAATTTGGCAAGCGATGCGTCGCCTGCTATTACGAAGATTAATCAACGAATATAATTATAGAATATAAAGAGATATGTCACTCATCGACCAAATAGACCGCTCGCGACTACCGCGCCACGTTGCCATCATCATGGACGGCAACGGACGATGGGCCAAAGCACGTGGACTCGACCGCTCGCTCGGACACGTCGAAGGCGTCAACACCGTGCGTCGCGTCACCGAGATAGCCTCTGAGCTCGGTGTGCAATATCTCACTCTATATGCTTTCTCCACCGAAAACTGGAATCGTCCCAAAGAGGAAGTCGACGCACTGATGCACCTTATTGTAGTGGCCATCGAGCGCGAGACTCCCGACTTGATCAAAAACAACGTGCGTCTCACCATGATAGGCGACTTCTCGCGTATGCCCTCCGAAAGCTACGATCGCCTATGCCAATGTATGCGCGACACAGCCCACTGCACCGGATTGACACTCTGTCTTGCACTGAGTTACTCAGCCCGTTGGGAGCTCACCGAAGCCGCTCGCGCCATCGCTCGCCAAGCCATAGCCGGCGCCATCGACCCCGACACCATCGACGACTCCACAATCGCCTCTCACCTCTCCACAGCCGCCATGCCCGACCCCGACCTGCTCATTCGCACAGGAGGCGACATGCGCGTCAGCAACTTCCTTCTCTGGCAGATAGCCTACTCAGAGTTGTATCTCACAGCCACATTCTGGCCCGACTTCAGCAAAGACGCCTTCTGCCAAGCCATCATCGAATATCAATCGCGCGAACGCCGTTTCGGCAAAACAAGCGAACAAATAAACAAGAACATCCAATAATTACTATGCGTAAGCTACTGACACTGATTGCATTTATCGCCCTCGCCGCCACACAAATGACGTCGCAAGAGGTTACAGATACCATCTACAATCCCAACATCATCCACAACAGCACCCCGCGCACCTACGAAATAGCCGGGATCGAAGTCACCGGAGCCGACGGCTACGACGACATCAATGTCATCAACTACTCAGGCATCAATGTTGGCGACCGCATCGAAATACCCGGAGAAGAATGGCGAGCCATTGCCAAGCGATTCTGGCGTCAAGGATTGTTCTCCAAGATACAAATCAAAGTCACCAAAATCTATGGCGACCAAGCATGGATTGAATTTGCCTTGCGTCCTCAACCACGCATCTCCGAAATCCACTACTACGGAGTGAAGAAAGGCGAGCGCGACGACTTGCAAGAGCGCTTGCAGTTGATGAAAGGCAACCAAATCACCCAAAACATCGTGAACCGCGCCACCGACATCATCAAAGGCTACTTCTCAAGCAAAGGTTTCGGTAATGCCGACGTAAAGATAGAGCTTCGCGAAGACCTTTCGCACGAGAACGAAATGATAGTCGACATCATCGTCGACAAGCACGACAAAGTGAAAGTCCACAAGATATATATCGATGGCAATGAAGTGCTCAGCGACCGTGCAGTCAAAGGCGCGATGAAAAAGACCAACGAAAGCGGCAACATCCTCAACCTCTTCAAGCAGAAAAAATTTGTCGAAAACGACTATCACGACGACCTCAACCGCATCATCCAAAAATATAACGAAAAAGGATACCGAGACGCAAAAATCATCAGCGACAGCGTTGTCAAATACGACGAAAAGAAAGTCGACGTATATATCACCCTCGAAGAAGGTAATCAATATCACATCCGCGACATCAACTGGGTGGGCAACACCGTCTTTGCTTCGGAAGACCTCAGCAACTACCTCAGCATATATCCGGGCGAAGTCTACAACCAAAAGCTACTCGACAAGCGCACCACCGAGGACGACGATGCCGTGTCGAACCTCTACATGGATCGCGGCTACCTCTTCTTCCAACTCGTGCCCATCGAACGCAACGTGATGAACGACTCCATCGACCTCGAAATGCGCCTCTTCGAAGGTCCGCAAGCACGCATCAACAAAGTAGTAATCAACGGTAACGACCGACTATACGAAAAAGTAATACGCCGCGAGCTTCGCGTGAAGCCCGGTGCACTCTTCTCCAAGAGCGACTTGATGCGCTCGGCGCGTGAAATCGCCATGACCGGACACTTCGACCCCGAAAACATGGACATCCGTCCTGAGCCCGACGAAGAAAGCGGTACGGTCGACATCATCTTCGGCCTCCAATCCAAAGCCAACGACCAAGTAGAGCTTTCATTCGGTTGGGGACAAACCGGTGTGATCGGTAAAGCCAGCTTGAAGTTTACCAACTTCTCTATCAAAAACCTCTTCAACCCCGGCTCTTACAAAGGTCTCATCCCACAAGGTGAAGGACAGACATTCACCATCTCGGCTCAGACCAACGCCAAATACTACCAAGCCTACTCGATCTCATTCCTCGACCCATGGTTTGGCGGTAAGCGTCCCAACTCACTCTCCGTATCGGCCTACTACAGCCGTCAGACCGGTATCAACTCGTCATACTACAACAGCAACTGGTCAAACCCCTACCTCTACGGAGGATATGGCTATGGATACGGCTACGGCTCTACAAGCGACTACTATCAGAACAGCATCGAAAACGCCTACGACCCCAACAAATATCTCCAAATGATCGGAGTGACAGTCGGCTTCGGTAAGCGTCTGAGCTGGCCCGACGATATGTTCACATTCCAAGCCGACCTCTCCTACCAGTGGTACAGCCTCAAAAACTGGGAATACCTCTACTACATGAACAATGGCGTGTCGAACGCCATCACCCTCGGTCTCACCCTCTCGCGCAACAGTATCGACAACCCGCTCTACACTCGTAGCGGTAGTACATTCTCGCTCGGTTTGCAACTCACCCCGCCGTTCTCCCTCTTCGAGGACAAAGATTGGGAAGGCCTCTATCGCGACAACTCTACCTCATCCAAGAAAGAGCTCTATAAATGGATCGAATACTGGAAGCTCAAATTCAAATCGCGCACCTACACTCCGCTCACCGACCCCAACGGTCAATGGACCCTTGTGCTAATGACACGTGCCGACTTCGGACTCCTCGGTTCTTACAACAAGTGGCGCAAATCGCCGTTTGAGACCTTCTATGTCGGCGGTGATGGTATGACAGGCTCTTACACCTATGCCACCGAGACCATCGGTCTTCGCGGATACGACAACGGACAGTTCACCCCATGGGGTAAAGAAGGTTACGCCTACACTCGTTTCGGCATGGAACTTCACTTCCC
>CAZWWS010000048.1:0-18834 GCA_964637445.1 uncultured Muribaculum sp. | reverse complement strand
TGAGCTATTGAAGCAGATATGCACCCCCTTTCGGGAATTGCGATGCAAAATTAATTGCAAATTTCGAATTATGCAACAACTTTTGCAAAAAACTTCATCAAATAAGTCATTTTAATACTTTTTTCAACACTTTTCGCTGTGGTATATGGTATTTATTGCTTACCTTAGCACCCAATTTATATTTTTACTATATTAATGAGAAAACTCACTATTGCACTCCGTTGCGTAGCTCTTTCAGCCTTTTTGCTGACGATTGCTACGATCACTGTTGCCGCCACCCGCAGCGACAAAGCCGAAATATCGCGCAATCTCGACATATTCAACTCTGTCTATAAGGAATTGCAGATTTTTTATGTCGACTCCATCGATGCCGAAAAATCAATCACCACCGCCATCAATGCGATGCTCAACGACATCGACCCCTACACCGAATATATCTCCGCCAAAGACCAAGACGCATTTGTCACCATGTCGACAGGCGAATATGGCGGTATCGGCTCATACATCATGGAGCGTAACGGCAAAGTCTATATTTCAGAACCTTACGATGGTAGCCCGGCACAGCAAGCCGGACTTCGTGCCGGCGACCATATCATCATGATCGACAACGATTCTACTGCAGGATGGACAAGTTCGAAAGTCAGCGAGCGACTCAAAGGACAAGCAGGCACGCAACTGCGCGTAATGGTCAATCGTCCTCATGTGGCCGACTCGATTCTCACGTTCGACATCACACGGCGTAAGATCCAGGTGCCAGCCGTTCCCTATTATGCCGTGGTCAAAGACAATATCGGATATATCTATCTCACCTCGTTTACCGATAAAGCGGCCAAAGAGGTGCGCAATGCCTTGGTAGAGCTAAAGAAAGACTCGCGCGTGAAGTCAATCATCCTCGACCTGCGTGGCAATGGCGGTGGCCTGCTTGAAGCTGCTGTGAAAATCGTAAGCTACTTCGTGCCTAAAAATACCGAGGTGCTTCGCACACGAGGCAAGAGTCTGCTTAACGAAAAGATCTATAAGACCACTTCCGGCCCGATTGACACAAAAATTCCGTTGGCCATACTCATCGACGGCGGCTCGGCCTCTGCTTCCGAAATCGTAGCCGGCTCGCTCCAAGATCTGGATCGTGCTGTAATCATCGGAGCACGTTCGTTTGGCAAAGGGTTGGTGCAAACCACTCGCCAGCTCCCCTACGATGGGCTCATCAAAGTCACTACGGCTAAATACTATATCCCCAGCGGACGACTCATTCAAGCCATCGACTATTCCCACCGCAACCCCGACGGCTCGGTGGCTCGCATACCCGACAGCCTTACCACAGTGTTCCACACTGCCAATGGGCGCGAAGTGCGTGATGGTGGTGGCATCACCCCCGACATAACCATCAAATATCCCGACGCCAATCGTCTCACCTACAATATTTATCGCGACAATTGGGCTTTCGACTTCGCAACCCGATACGCCGCCGAGCATCCCTCTATAGGTCGAGCCGAAGACTTCACCATCACCGACTCGCTCTTCAACGCATTCAAACAATCGATCGACCCGGCTAAATTCCAATACGACCGCGTATGCGAGACCGGCCTCGACGCATTGCGTGAACTTGTCGTAAGCGAAGGATATATGAACGACTCGGTCAAAGCTCAATTTTCCATCCTCGAAGGCATGCTCAAACACGACTTGGCTCACGACCTCGATGCCAATCGTGCCGCCATCGAAGAGATCTTAGCACCCGAAATATCCAAACGCTACTACTATCAGCGCGGCGAAATTATTGAAAATCTCAAACGCGACATCACGCTCGACAGCGCTGCCACGGTGCTCAATGATCCGGATGCCTATGCCAAAATTCTTGCACCGAAAGCCTCTAAATGACGATGGACATCTCCGAGCTTTGTCGACAATTCCTCACTCCTCAGCGACGTAAAGCCATTGTTAGTGCACTCGCAAGCAAGCACACCAATTGCGTGTCGCTCTATGGATTGGCAGGATCTTCAGTCGCCATGCTTTTTGCGAGTATGGCCCGGCGAAGCGAGCCTACCATCATCGTAGGCGACTCGCTCGACGATGCCGGCTATCTATACCACGACCTTTCGCGAATACTCGGCGAAGAGTTGGTGCTGATGTTTCCCTCAGGCTACAAACGCGACATTAAATATGGGCAAGTCGACGCTCCGTCGCAAATCCTACGCACCGAGGCGCTCAACTGCTGGCACACGCAACGCAGCCCGCAGTATGTGGTCACCTACCCTGAAGCGCTCGCCGAACGCGTAGCCTCACGCGAGACCATCGACCGCCACACCATCACATTTAAGGTCGGCGCGACCATCGATCTTATCGAAGCCGAGAAGTGGCTGCGCGACAATGGGTTTGTCGAAGTCGACTACGTCTATGAGCCGGGACATTTTGCTGTGCGCGGCTCTATCCTCGATATCTTCGGATATAGCAATGAGCTCCCCTATCGCATCGACTTCTTCGGCGACGAAATCGACTCCATCCGCACTTTCAATATCGAGACTCAGCTATCGGAGCAACGTCTCGACGACATATCCGTC
The DNA here is from genome assembly GCA_964637445.1 of uncultured Muribaculum sp. Taxonomy (GTDB): domain Bacteria; phylum Bacteroidota; class Bacteroidia; order Bacteroidales; family Muribaculaceae; genus M3. The sequence goes on along the minus strand of CAZWWS010000048.1, from coordinate 16,279 downwards.
ACCTCCAACGTGGCCTCTCATTCCCGCGGGCAATCATTGCTCGACTTCGTCAGTCCCGACACACTGATTTGCATGCGCGATGCCGCCTACACAGCCGAGCGCATCAAAGCCGTTGCCTCAGAGACATTTTCCGACAGCGCAATGATAGCCGATGAAGGCGACCGCAACGCCATGAATCAAGTGGTCGATGCCGACGAATTTGTGACCCGACTCGCCTCTTTCCGACAGATACATTTCTCATCTGCCGCCACAGCCGCTCCCGAAGCAAAAGCGGCAATCGACTTCGAATGCAGCCCGCAAGGCATCTACCATAAAAATTTCGACCTCATCAGCGAATCGTTCACCCGATTGCTCGCCGAGGGATATACGCTACACATTCTCAGCGACTCCGACAAGCAGATAGAGCGTCTGCGAGTTATATTCGCCGACCGTGGCGACAATATCGCTTTCACGGCCGTGGGAACTACTCTCCACGAGGGATTCGTAGACCATAGCCGCAAGATATGCGTATTCACCGACCATCAGATATTCGACCGCTTCCACAAATACAATCTCAAAAGCGACCGCGCTCGCTCCGGCAAGCTCGCCCTGTCGCTCAAAGAGCTTAGCGCCATCGAAGTCGGCGACTACATCGTTCACGTCGACCATGGAGTGGGCAAATTTGCCGGAATGTTTCGCACCAATGTCAATGGTCGCACACAAGAGATGATAAAGCTCACATATCTCAACGACGATATCATCTTCGTGTCAATACATTCACTCCACAAGCTATCTAAATATCGCGGCAAAGAGGGGGTTGAGCCTCGCGTCAACAAGCTCGGTTCAGGAGCGTGGAACAAGGTAAAAGAGCGCACCAAGTCAAAGCTCAAAGACATAGCTCGCGACCTCATCAAGCTATATGCTGCGCGCAAAGATGAAAAAGGATTTGCCTACTCGCCCGACTCATATCTCCAACAAGAGCTCGAAGCATCATTTATCTATGAGGACACCCCCGACCAACTTCGTGCCACCCAAGAAGTTAAAGCCGATATGGAGAGTTCCCGACCTATGGATCGACTCATCTGTGGCGATGTGGGATTTGGCAAAACCGAAGTAGCCATCCGCGCTGCATTCAAAGCTGCCACCGACAGCAAGCAGACGGCCGTACTCGTGCCTACCACCGTTCTCGCCTATCAACATTTCAACACATTCAGCCAGCGACTCAAAGAGCTCCCGGTGCGCGTCGACTACATCTCCCGCGCTCGCACCCCGAAGCAAGTGAAACTCATTCTCTCCGACCTTGCCGAAGGAAAAATCGACATACTAATCGGCACACACAAGCTCATCGGCAAAGACGTAAAATTCAAAGACTTAGGCTTACTCATCGTCGACGAAGAACAGAAATTCGGTGTTGCTGTCAAAGAGAAACTCAAGCAGTTGAAAGTCAATGTCGATACCCTCACCATGTCGGCAACACCCATACCGCGCACTCTCCAATTTTCACTAATGGGTGCTCGCGACCTTTCAGCCATCACCACACCGCCTGCCAACCGCTATCCCATCGTCACATCGGTCAACGCACTCAACGACGATATTCTTCTCGAAGCCATCAACTTCGAAATGTCGCGCAATGGGCAGGTATTCATCGTCAATCCTCGCATCGAGGGTCTCTACGCCCTCGAAGCCACAGTGCGCCGACTCGTCCCCGATGCCCGTACCATCGTAGGACACGGACAAATGCCTCCCGAAAAACTCGAAAAAGCAATCATAGACTTCGCCAACCACGACTACGACATTCTTCTTGCCACTACCATTATCGAAAGCGGCATCGATATGCCAAACGTCAATACTATCATCATCAATGATGCCCATCGATTCGGATTGAGCGAACTGCATCAACTGCGCGGTCGCGTAGGACGCAGCTCGCGCAAAGCTTTCTGCTATCTGATGGTGCCTCCACACAATCCGCTCACTCCAGTGGCACGCCGTCGCCTGCAAGCCATCGAGAGCTTTGCCGACCTCGGCTCCGGCATTCACATCGCCATGCAAGACTTAGACATCCGCGGAGCCGGAAATCTACTCGGAGCCGAACAATCGGGATTTATCGCCGACCTCGGCTATGAGACCTACCAAAAGATCCTCAAAGAGGCTGTAATGGAGCTGAAGACCGAAGAATTTTCCGACACGCTCACTGCCTCCGACGGCTCTGATGAGAAAGATTATGTCAACGACTGCGTCATCGAAAGCGATATGGAATTGCTACTCCCGGCCGACTACGTACCGCAAGAGAGCGAACGCATCGCCCTATATCAAGAGCTCGACAGCATCGAGCGCGAAATGGATCTAATGGCTTTCCGCTCGCGATTGGAAGATCGTTTCGGTAAAATACCCACAGTGACAGCCGAATTGCTTCGTATACCACGCTTACGACGTCTCGCACGACAGCTCGGCATCGAAAAAGTGACTCTCAAGCAGGAGACAATGTTTATCTACTTTGTCGATGATTCCAACAAAGCCTACTACCAATCGCCAATGTTCGGCAAACTGCTAAACTATCTCCAGCACAACTCGCGCCGTTGTCGCATCCGAGAGAAAAACTCACGTCGCAGTTTCGCCATCAGCTCCGTTTCCACCGTCGAAGAAGCCGTAGCCATACTCACCTCCATCCTCGACCTCCCTACCATTTAGGTAGCGTTCAGGCTACATCCGGATTCAAGTAGCCCCCTCCGTTTGGCAAGTCGCGGAATTTTGTGGTCTGATTGTTAAAGGTTTGGACAGACAACGAAGAAATATTCTATCTGCGATTTTTGTTTTGGCAGTACTTCTTATCAACATTGTCGGATCCTCTGTCTTTGTCCATACTCATGAAATCGACGGAGTTGTTGTGGCTCACTCTCACCCCTTTGCGGGCAAAACACACAATCACTCCACCAATCAATTTGTCGCTCTCCACGCTGCTATTTCAACTCAAAGTATCATCACCGACACATACGAAATCTGCGATTTGGAGCGTCAACTCATTTACATTGTCTACAACCGCGTAACCAAAGAACTCGCATCGACTATCGTTCACGGGCTTAATATGCGCGCACCACCTTGTTGTTAAAAAAATCACAAATTACTAAAACTCTTTTTCAACAACATTCCCCCCTTTATTAATGAAGAAATTTATCTCCATGCTTGTCGCTGTGCTTTTTGCGACAAGCCAATCAATATACGCCGATAATCATAGTCACAATCATGGCAATCAAGCCAACACTATTTATGGTCACATCGTAGAGCAAGGCTCATCAGAGCCGGTGCCTTACGCCACAATTTTGGTACTCGAAACCGGACAAGGCTTATCGGCCGACGAGAACGGCCAGTTTGAGTTTGCCGATCTCCGCCCCGGCGACTACACCCTCCGCGCCCAATCTGTGGGATATAAAACCACCGAGACGCGCGTCGCCATCGTCGAGGTCGAGGTTGGGGATTGACAGACGAGACCTGCTCGTTGTCCTCAAAGGATATTGTGGGTGGCGTGGTGGTGTCGTCGGGCTCTTCGGTGAAGTAGTCGCGGTGGGTATCCATTTGAGTAGTATCTATTTGTTGGAAACAGGTGTACGGCGCTTCTCAAAGGAGATGGCGATGAATGTGTAGATGCCGAGGAGGATGAGCAACAATGTCTGCGAGCCGAGGACGAGGTTGGCAAACGCACCGGCGTTGACGCGGTCGAGACCATAGATGCCCAGTCCGAATATCACGGCAATCTGCCACGGACCGATACCGCCGTTGGAGGGGATGCCCATGGCGATGCTTGAGAGGACGAAGCACACAAGAACCGCGATGGCACCATCGTTGATGGCAATGTCGGCGGTGAAGGGAAAAGCGAAGAATGCTACATAAAGCTGGAAGAAGTAGCATCCCCAAATGAGGAGCGTGTAGAACAGCCAGCGACCTTTGCCTTTCATGGTGGCTATCACAGCAAAACCTTCCCATAGTTCACGCACGGCTTGCTTGATTTTAAGGGCGAATTTGTTCTCGGTCTTTCGCGCGAAAAACCACCAAGCGAAAGCTGCTACGGCGATGATTGCAGTCCATACCCAAGGCGAGCTAACGAGGTTGATAATACCGGTGTAGACTTCGGGATATTTCTGGAGGAATGCCATCAGAGCGCTGGAAGCGAGCAAGAATGTGATGATGGTGAGGGTGAGCACGGTGACGGTATCGGCCAATCGGTCGGCGACCATGGAGCCGAATACGGTGGTGAATGGTGCTCGCTGTCGTTGGGCGATGTAGCCTGTGCGCCACACTTCGCCGAGACGAGGGAAGACGAGATTGACGGCATAGGTGCCGAAAATGCTATAAATCAGCGAGGATAGCGGGGCATCGATGCCGAGAGCGCGAAGCTGAATGCGCCATCGCATGGCGCGAAATATGTGGGAGAATATGCTGATAAACAGAGCCAATCCGATCCAAGCAAAGTTGCACTGGTTGCGGATGATGCTAACCATCTCATTGAAGTCGATACCGGTAAACAGCAGATAGCAGAGGCCGATGGTGATGACCAATGGCAGGCCATATTTGAGCAGAGGGGAGAGAATTTTTTTAATAGTAGCAGTATTCACGTTGATACAATTATTTAGTGGTTTGCAACCACAAAGATAGCGATAACTCGCGTAAAAAGAGTCTGTATTAAAGAAAAATCTTATGCAGATGGAACTTTCTGAAAAATCTTTCCGAAAAAATCAGGAGTAGGCTTACGCCTTGACAAGGTGAATCAAATTATATGAGATAAGATTTGGCGGTTTGGTGCGGATTGTGGGTCGGGCATGGAGGCGATGTTGTCCGTATATTTTGAATTATTGGAATAAAAGTCGAATAAATAGGCTAATAGGGTTGTAGATTGTCGTAAAGGTTGTATTTTTGTGACAGTAAAACGAAAAGGAGGAAAAGCATGAGTGAAAAATTAGTCGACCTTTCTCAGATAGCACGATTCAATCGCTACTTAACAGATTTCAGCCGTTTTGGCGAAAACTATATATTTTCACATATCACACCACAGGATGAGACATCTCCATTTGATATGTCGATGCCTATGCGTTTTGGCGGGTTGATGTTTGTGTTGTGTCTTGATGGGGATATATCTGTGGATATTAATCTCAATACATATCATATCACTGCCGGGATGGTGGCAATTACCATACCGGATGCAATAGTCAAGGTGAATAGTGTGGAATGGAAAACACTTGATGCTTATTCGCTTTTTGTGTCTCCGGAGTTTATCCGCGATATAAACATAGATATTAATGTGTTTGGCCAACGAATGTATTCACATCCTCGCAGTCCGCTGTTTAAGCTGTCACCTGAAGAGATGAATCTTTTGAAACGTTATCTTGAATTGCTTCATCTTAATGCTAAGGAGAACGCAGAGGATGTATATTCCAAGAATATCTCTCGCTGTCTGCTTGCGTCGGTGTTGTATCAGATGATGCGATTTGTAGTGAAACGCAAGGAGGAAGTGGAGGAGGAGCCGGCTACATTCTCGCGACGGATGAACTATGTGCAAGAGTTTGTGAGATTGGTGCATACGTTCCATCGTAGCGAGCGCTCGGTGGGCTTTTATGCCGGAAAGCTTTTTATCTCACCGAAATATCTGTCGCTGATAGTCAAAGAGGCCACCGGACGTTCGGCAGCCGAGTGGATAGATGAATATGTGATCTTGGAAGCGAAGAATATGCTACGCTTCTCGGGTAAGAATATCCAGCAAGTGGCTTATGACTTGAACTTTACGAGTCAATCCTCGTTTGGCAAATATTTCAAGCATCTCACCGGAATGTCGCCCTCCGAGTTCATGAAGAAGTAGAGTACAAGCTTTTTAAGCGCTACGAGTTTTTTCGTTCGAGGTAGCGGAGCTCTTCCATCTTTTTGTTGGCGAGGAATTCGTAGATGCCGCAGAGGTGTTCGCGCACTCGCCCTCCACCAAATTCGTAGACTTTTGTGACGAGTCCGTCGAGGAAGTCGCGGTCGTGACTCACGCAGATCAGTGTTCCGTCGAAATCGGCGAGGGCTTGTTTGAGGATGTCCTTGGTCTTGAGATCGAGGTGGTTGGTTGGCTCATCGAGGATGAGTAGGTTGACCGGCTCTAAGAGGAGTTTCAACAAGGCGAGTCGGGTACGCTCGCCCCCGGAGAGTACTTTTACTTTCTTGGTGCTTGCTTCGCCGCCAAACATGAACGCACCGAGAAGGTCGCGAATCTTGTTGCGAATGTCGCCTTTGGCTATGTCGTCGATGGTCTGGAATACGGTGAGTTCTTCGTCGAGCAGCGATGCTTGATTTTGAGCAAAGTAGCCTATCTGCACATTGTGACCGAGCTGAAGCGAGCCATCGTGGTCGAGATCTTTCATGATGCACTTCACGAGGGTGGATTTTCCTTCACCGTTACGGCCTACGAAAGCTACTTTGTCGCCACGGGATATGGTGAGGTTGACTGAGGAGAAGATGCTTTTGTCGCCAAATGATTTGCCGACTTGATCCATGATTACCGGATATTGTCCAGAGCGTGGCGATGGGGGGAATTTAAGTCGCAAAGCGGAGGTGTCTTCTTCGTCGACTTCGACCGGTTCGAGCTTTTCGAGCATTTTCACGCGGCTCTGCACTTGTAGGGTTTTGGAATAGGTGCCTTTGAATCGTTCGATAAAGTCTTTGGTCTCTTGAATCATTTTTTGCTGCTCTTCCCATTGCTTGAGCTGTTGCTGGCGACGTTCGGCACGCAGTTGCAAATATTGCGAGTAAGGAACTTTATAGTCGTAGATGCGTCCCATGGTGACCTCAATGGTGCGAGTGGTGATGTTGTCGACAAATTTGCGGTCGTGGCTGATGACTACAACCGCTTTGCCGTTGTTGACAAGGAAGTCTTCGAGCCAACCGATCGACTCGATGTCGAGGTGGTTGGTAGGCTCGTCGAGCAGGAGAACATCGGGGTTGAGGAGCAACATCTTGGCGAGTTCGATGCGCATACGCCATCCGCCGGAAAATTCACTTGTGGGGCGGTTGAGGTCGGAACGCTTGAATCCGAGTCCGAGTAGTGTTTTCTCGACATCTTCCTCGAAGTGGGTCATGTCGATGGCGTAGAATTTTTCACTTTTAGTAGCCACCTCCTCGATCAGAGCCATGTATTCGTCGCTTTCATAGTCAGTGCGTTCGGTGAGTTGACGATTGAGCTCGTTGATTTCTTCTTCCATCTTGTGGAGATGGGCAAAGGCTTGAGCGGCTTCCTCGGCTACAGTGCGGTGATCCTCGGTCATCAGATGCTGAGGGAGATATGCGATGACGGTGTCTTTGGGAGCGGAAACCGAGCCTCGGGTGGGCTTGCGTACACCGGCGAGAATCTTCAGAAGTGTGGATTTTCCGGCGCCGTTTTTGCCCATCAGGGCTATGCGGTCTTTTTCGTTGATGACAAATGATATGTTACTGAAAAGCGTGGTGCCGCCAAATTCTACGGCGAGAGCATCGATTGAAACCATGAGGGGTTGGGGTGCTATTTATATTTATTAATGATGAGACTGAGATTATTTACGTCCGAAGTCGGCCGGGATTTCGCCCCACTTTTCGGTCTCCCATTTTATGATGCGGTTGACCGGGGTGTTGGCGGCAAGCCAAGCGTCGGCGCGACGAAGCATGTCGAGTATGCGCGCGTTGCGCGAAGTGGGTTGCAGAGTTGTCTTGCTGTGACGATTGCGTACCCATGCTTGAGCGGTGCGACTATCAGAATAGATGGGTGTGGTGGTGTTGCCCGATTTTTTCAGAAGCGCAAGGGCGTGGACGAGGGCGAGAAACTCGCCGATGTTGTTAGTACCGTCTTCGAGTGGGCCGATATGGAAAATAACTTCGCCTGTGCGCACATTGACACCGCGATATTCCACCGGACCGGGATTCTTGGAGCAGGCGGCGTCGACAGCGATGCTATCGAGGATTATCTCCGGAAATGCTTCGTAGTTGACCACTTGTTGCTTATGGGAAGCAATGGCGCGCAGTATCTTATAGTCGTCGGGATTGTTGCGGTAGGCTTCGGTGGCTTCTTCTTGGGAGTCGAAACTGCGATAGCGCGCTCCGGGAAATCCTTTGACTTGTGCTTGGCATTCTTCCCACGAATCATATATACCGGTGCTGTGCCCTACCCAAACTACATAGAATTTTCTTCGTGCCATATTTTTAAGAGAATGAAAGGAATAGGGAGATGTCGAAATGTCGCAAACCTGCGGCGTGAGCTATTCGGGCGTTGACCACTTTACCCATAAAGGTGAAGACGGCGTGTTGCATACCGGGGAGGAGCTTGAGGCTATTGTTGACGCCATCGCACGAAGCTATTTGCTCGAAAAGAGTGATGAATGTGTTGCTCAGAGCCATAGTAGCTGTGCGCGGAACGGCATTGCCGGCGTTGATGTAGCACACTCGCGACGCGGGCGATTGTCGCTTGGGGTCATTGAGCGACGAGGCATCAATGATGGGGAGCGAGGGGAATGTGACTCCGTTGTCGTGGTTGAGGTCAAATATTACTACGCCTTGTTTCATCTGTTCGACGAGATCGGAGTCGATGGTATGAAGAGATGAAAGGTCGGTGGCGATGACTACATCGGCTGTACGCAAAGCGTTGAGGAATACTCGCGGATGGAGCACTGATGTAACCAAATTGGCACCAAACTCTTGCGCCGCCGAGCGAAGACGATACACATCGTTGTCGAACATACGCACCAAGGCACCGAGTCCGGCAGCAGAGCGAGCTGTGGCGCGGGCGGATATACCGGAGCCTATCACTACGGCTTCGCATGGGGTGATGCCCGACACGCCTCCGAGGAGAATGCCTTTGCCATGAGAGGCGTCGGCAAGAAGCGACGAGGCAAGAGCTATAGCCGCTCGACCATCGACTTCAGAAAGAATGTCGGCAAATGGAGTGTTGCCTTTCTCGTCCTTAATAAGGTCGATTGCGATAGCTATAATATTGCGATCGAGCAGGGCGTTGATTACCTCTCGCGATTGCCGCTCAGGGTGGAGGAGAGTAAGCAGCATAGCTCCGCGACGCATCTGCTTTATCTCAGCGATGGTCAATGGGGCTAAATGAATCACGATGTCGCAGCGCAAAGTTTCACCACGCTCTGCGATAGTGACTCCACATCGAATGTAAGCCATGTCGGAGTAGTGGATAGTGGAGGCGGCATCGTGCTGTATTTTTACCGAATATCCGCGAGCGGTGAGCATTTCCACTGCTTCGGGAGTGAGCGGAAATCGACGCTCGGCGTTGCTGTTGCCTTTCGGCAGACCTATGGATAGGCTACGGCGCGATGAGGCTATGGCGGCAGGTTGCTCGGCGGGAGTACAGTCGACGTTCATTGCTAAATGGAGAATTGAGATCTGAATCGAGTTACGGTGTCGGAAATCTCACATTCGTTTTCGAGCAAGTCGGAGCGGAACGAATGAAGAGCTTTGCTATAGTGTGGCATACGCTTGGCGAGATTTTCGATGATAAACTCTCGGAGTTGGTCATCGTTTTTGTTAGCAATGAGGGGGCGCTTATGTCGACCGCGCATCAGTCGCGAATGAAGCTTGTCGAGCGATGTGTCGAGATACACGGTGGTGCCGTGAGCGTTCATATAGTCCATATTGTCGAAAAAACATGGAGTGCCACCTCCGCAAGCCACGATCACGTCTTCGAAATCGGCGACTTCGTGGAGCATATTTCGCTCTATCTGCCTGAATCCGTCCTCGCCGTATTGGTCGAAAATCTCGCGAATAGTATGTCGGTATCGCCCCTCGATATATTTATCCAAATCGATGAAGCGATATCCGGTGGCAGCAGAGAGGTTGCGACCGAGGGTTGACTTTCCGCAGCCCATATAGCCTATGAGAAATATTGGGAGCATGAGAGTGGTAAATTTATTGAGCGAACTCGGCTAAGCGAGCAAGATATTTGCCGATGATATCGAATTCGAGGTTGACGCGAGTGCCCACTTCAATGTTTTTGAAATTGGTATTTTCAAACGTGTAGGGAATGATGGCTACGCGGAAACTGTCGAGCTCGGAGTCGCACACGGTGAGGCTGACGCCGTTGACTGTGACCGAGCCTTTTTCGACTGTCATGTATCCACGACGAGCCATCGCCGAGTCTACGTCGTAGACAAATTTGTAGTAACGGCTGCCATCTACTTCCTCCAATTGTTGACACACGGCAGTGCAGTCAACATGGCCTTGCACTATGTGGCCATCCAAGCGTCCGTTCATCATCATGGAGCGTTCGAGATTGACCAAATCCCCTACTTTGAGGTCGCCGAGATTGCTACGGTCGAGAGTCTCTTGAATGGCTGTGACTGTATATGTTCCGTCGCCCGGCAATGCTACAACAGTGAGACATACGCCGTTGTGAGCCACGGATTGGTCAATACTAAGCTCGTCGACAAAAGAGCAAGAGAGAGTGAGGTGGATGTTGCCACCATCACGAACAATCGCCACTACGCGAGCCGCTTCTTCTACTATTCCTGAAAACATTTTGAATTAATATTTTTATTTTAATCACAAATATAGTGATAATCCCGCTAATGGGCAAAATGCGAAATAAAAACACCGAAATTCCAACAGCCGGACAGAGCACAAAAATCGTCAGTCTATTGACGATTTTTACGTAAATCCAGTCAGTTGACTGACGATTTTCACGATAACTTTGTGAAGAAATTATCTTTATTTATTACTTGGTAGCTTGCGTTTGGATAAGATTCGATGAATGCTTTAGGTGCTTTGGGACTTTTGTTTCCCCATTTAATCTCCATAGCGTGAAGGATTCCATCACCTTCTTCGATTAAATCCAATTCTTGCTTGTCGTAAGTGCGCCAAAAATATAGTTCACGATGTTTTAAGTTGTTGAAGTTGTATTTTCGCAATTCGTTGATAAAGTAATTTTCCCAAAGATGACCTGCATCAACACGCAAAGATAATGGCGAAAAGTCGTTGATAATTGCATTTCTTATTCCGGTATCGCAAAAGTACCATTTACCGGCTTTGCAGATCTCTTTTCTAAGATTGCGAGCAAATGCGCCGACACGATAGACGACAAAAACTTTTGACAGCAAGTCGAGATACCGCTCTACGGTGTTTTTGCTCATCCCAAGTTGTTTTCCTAATTCATCATAGCTAACCTCACTACCTAATTGTAGCGCAATCAGTCGTAGTAAATTTTTCATTTTTGACGCATTCTTAATCCCGTCAACGGAAAGAATGTCTTTTAACAAATAAGACTCAGCAATCTCTTGTAAATATTCTTTTCGACGGCTATTATCGTCCATTGTAACAATTTCGGGATAAGAGCCATACAATAATCGAGTCTCTATATTTTGGATAATCTCTAATGGATTTTCAATTGAAGATATTTCTTGATATGATAATGATGACAAGTAAAATCGGTGACTGCGTCCAACTAAAGGCTCTCCGGTCTTATTCAATAAATCAAATGATGACGAACCACTCGCTATAACACATATTCCGGAAACTTCATCGACAATCAATTTTAATATTTGTCCTATATCGGCTATGTTTTGAGCCTCATCGATTGCCAATAGCTCGACACCATTAAATAGATGACGATAATTGGCAATAGTGCGATTTGACAACAACGTTTGCACATCATAATCTTCGCCATTGAGCAACATTGTTTTTCCATTATATTCCTCGATGATTTTTTTTAGCAAAACCGTTTTACCTACTCGACGAGCTCCATATATAATGATAGCCTTGCCCGATTTTATTCTACCGGTTATCTTGTCTTGAAGTGTACGTTTGATAGTATCCATATAGAATATTTTTTGCAAATATAATAAAAATCGTCAATAAGCTGACGATTTTTACGTAAATCCAGTCAGTTGACTGACGATTTTTCACGAAATTGATTCGAGAAATGTCTGATTTATGGTGCTTTGGAGTTTAATTTTATCAAATAGAAATGCTATTTCTGGATAGGAGGAGGTTGCGCGCGGGGGGTGAAAATCGGCAAAAAGGACTCAAAAATCGCTATTTCCGCATTTATTAGTATAAATTAAACCATTAATTGATTAGGAATTACTAATTTTGCTACCGAAATGGGATATAATCTCACAATAGATCAAGGTAACTCGTCGGCAAAAATAGCCCTACACGATGGCGAGGACATCATAGAGGTAAGACGTATCGACAACTTCGGGATAGAATCACTGGAGGAAATCGTGCGACAATACCGCGTTGATGCAGCTATATATTGCTCGGTGTCGGTAGATGGCGAAGATGTGGTCGGGATGCTTCGCGAATGGGGCGTTCGCACTATCTGTTTGTCGGCTGAAACCACGATGCCTATTGTGATTGATTATCACACTCCTGCCACTTTGGGGCGCGACCGCATAGCGGTGGCTGCCGGAGCGGCAATGTTGTATCCCGGGCGCAATGTGCTTGTGGTCGATGCCGGCACGGCAATCACCTACGATGTAGTGACGCCGCAACGTCACTATCTCGGAGGGAATATCGCTCCGGGTATTTCGATGAGGCTCAATGCGTTGCATGCCTACACCTCGCGTCTGCCGAAAGTGGACATCGAGGGCGATACGCCGCTTTGGGGCTACGACACGGCGACTGCAATGCGCTCCGGCGCGCTTCGTGGCATAGTAGCAGAGATAGCCTACTATCGTAGTCGGTTGGAAGCTCCGATGGTGGTGCTCACCGGAGGAAATGCAATGGAGATAGCCCCACTGCTCGACTTTGAAGTGGAGGTAGATAAAAATTTGGTAAACAAAGGATTAAACAGTATATTACTATATAATGAACGTACGTAAATATCTTACAGCAGCAATATTCGCTATTGCAACAATATTCAGCCTATCGGCTGAGACCAATACCATGTCGCCATACTCTCGCTATGGATACGGCTTGCTTCGCGACAACGCATCGGCAGCGCAGCGCTCGATGGGAGGCGTGGGGTATGCGATGAACTCCGGTCGACAAATCAATGTAATGAACCCGGCGTCATACGCGGCTATCGATACGCTCACATTCCTTTTTGATATGGGTATCGACTTCACCACGTTGTGGTCGAAAGAAGGGGACAAGTCTACGAAAGATTTCGGAGGCGGTCTCGACTATATCACGATGCAATTTCCATTAGGGAAATATATGGGTGGCAGCGTTGGTTTGTTGCCGTACACTTCGGTGGGCTATTCATTCGGCTCGGAGATAGAAAACGGGGCAAACTCTCGTGAGGGCCTTGGCGGTATCAATCAGCTCTACCTTGGAGTGGCAGGCCGTCCGTTCAAAGGATTTTCGGTGGGAGCCAACATTTCGTATCTTTTTGGTACGATAGTCAACGATGTGTATGCCTATACCGATGGAGGGTCGACATCGCTCTTCGAACGAGTGATGGAGGTGCGTGACTACCACTTGCAATTTGGTGCGCAATATACCTACAACATCGACAAACGTAATCGTGCTACTGTCGGTGTGACTTACTCTCCCGGCAAGTCATTTCTCGGACACGCTTACGGAGTGTACTACGACGTCAATGCCGACTATGACTCGGAGGATGGAACGTATAGAGCCGACACAGTGGGATATTCATCTATGAAGGGCAATTACTCACGACCCGACACATGGGGTGTGGGCATCAATTACCAATGGGACAATCGATTGATGGCAGAGGTGGACTTCACTTATCAGCCGTGGTCGAAGGCTAAGTTTGCCGCAATCGAAGGGTTTGAACAGACCGACTTCAACGACCGCTGGGAGGTGGCTGCCGGTCTCCAATTCACGCCCAAGACTCGTGGTAACTATGCTCAACGCATCAACTATCGCTGCGGTGCGTTCTACAATAACGACTATATCAAGATTGGCGACAATTCGCTTCGCGAGTATGGAGTATCGATCGGTTTCGGATTGCCTACCGTGACCTCTAAGACGGTCATCAATCTCGGATTTGAATATCGCCATCGCCAGGCTAATCCCAATCCTCTTGTGAAAGAAGACTTCTTCAATATCACGCTCGGCATCAATTTCAACGAACTTTGGTTCTGGCAACGTAAGATTCAATAATCGACATCGCTCAGGTGAAACATTCGTCACAACACACACACTCACTGCGTACGCTTCCCGTGGCTATCATGCTGGCGGGATTGTGCTTGTTGGCGGGTTGCAAGGACGACAATCAGAATATCGTGAGTCGCGAGACCGACCCCGAGCGCGTACCTACGATGATGACTCGCAATGTGGAAACTCTTATATCCGATTCGGGCATCATCAGGTATCGCATCACTACGCCGCTATGGTTGGTGTTTGATGAGGCGAAAGAACCATCGTGGAAGTTTCCCAATAGTCTGCACTTGGAAAAATTCAATGATTTGTTTCAGCGCGATGCGTCGATCGACTGCGACTCGGCCACATATTTCACCGAGCAAGATCTTTGGCGACTCGATGGGCGAGTGTATATCGTCAACACTGCGGGCGAAAAATTTCTCTCCGAGCAGCTCTATTGGAGCAATCGCAATCACAAGGTCTACACCGACTCGTTTATCCATATCGAACAGCAAAATCGCGTAATCGAAGGATATGGATTTATGTCAAACGATCGAATGACCAACTATTCGGTCAATCAAGTGTCGGGAATATTCCCCGTCAGTGATTTCAGAGGAGCCGGGCAAGATTCGACGGCTACCGATACAACTCAAGTGGTCACTCAGCAGCCGGTCGCGACTCAACCGAAAGCAGATAAAGCGCCGGTCGCAAAGGCGGAGCCACAGCCGAAAGTGGAACCACGAAAGAAAGTTGATGCCGGCAAGGTGGAGCCTCTGAAAATGATACCCCATAATTAATCAATTAGCAGAAATGACCATCACAATCTGGATCACAATAGTACTGATATCGCTCGTACTCTCAGCCTTGTTCTCAGGCTCGGAGATCGCCTATATATCGTCGGATAAAGTGCGTGTAGAACTCGACATCAAGAAAGGCGGCATCATCAACCGCATCATCAACTTGTTTTATACCAACCAGAATATGTTTATCACCACTGTGTTGGTGGGCAATAACGTAGTACTGATTATCTATGGTATCGGCATGTCGGCGCTTCTTGATCCGTGGCTTCATCGAATCTATCCCAATGAGGCGTTTGTGCTTGCGATGCAGACGATTATCTCTACGATAATAATATTGTTTATCGGCGAATTTTTTCCAAAAACGACGTTTCGTATCAATCCTAACGCGTCGCTCAAAGTGTTTGCTTCACCGATATATCTGTTCTACATTATATTGTATCCCATCACGCGCTTCACAGCGCTTTTGTCAAAGGCTCTGATGCGCCTTGTGGGCGCTCGCAGCAAAGATTCAGAACTGGGCGGACTGACAGTAGGAGAACTTAACCAATACCTTCGTCGCACCATCGATGAGACACCCCAACCGGAGGCCGTGGAGCATGAGGTGAAAATATTTCATAATGCAATCGACTTTTCGTCGACCTATCTTCGAGACTGTATGATACCTCGCAACGAGATTGTTGCAATCGACATCGACGAGACGTCGACTGAAGAATTGTCGCAATTGTTTACCACGTCGGGCAGAAGCAAAATCATAGTCTACCAAGAGGATATTGACAATATTCTCGGCTATATACATGTGTCGGAGCTATTCCAACCCGGCAAAAATTGGCGCGAAGAAATCAAGCCGGTGGAATATGCTCCCGAAACGCTTCTTGCCAACAAAATGATGCGTCGACTGCTCACCGAAAAGCGTTCGATAGCTGTAGTGATCGACGAATTTGGAGGAACGGCAGGATTGGTAACACTCGAAGACCTCGTTGAAGAGATATTCGGCGACATACAAGACGAGCACGACAATCGACATATTACGGCGCGACAAATCTCCGAGGGGGTATATGAATTTGCCGGACGAATCGAGGTCGATACTCTCCGCGATACATACCATATCGATATCCCCGAAGATGACCAATATCAGACACTTGCCGGCTATTTGCTCACCCATCTTGGCGCTCTGCCCAAGCAAGGCGACACGTTCGACATAGAGGGAATAACGTTTCACATCATCAAAGCTTCGGCAACGCGAATAGAGCTGATTCGCGTCACTCTGCCGGTCTCAGCAGAAGCTAAATAACGTGTGGTAGTGTCCATTTTAGCAACATTCGCAAAAAAATCGCAGTTTTTTAGCAAAACATTTGCTCATGTCAAAAATACTTACTACCTTTGCATCGCAAAACAGCAAGGTGCCATAGCTCAGTTGGTAGAGCAAAGGACTGAAAATCCTTGTGTCC
>CAZWWS010000047.1:0-19600 GCA_964637445.1 uncultured Muribaculum sp. | reverse complement strand
TATGAAATTTGGGACGACACCGACGGCAAAGTCGATATTTTCATTGCCGGAGTAGGCACAGGTGGAACTATTACCGGTGCGGGCGAAACCCTCAAAAAATTAAATCCTAAATTGAAAGTGATTGCCGTTGAGCCATCCGACTCGCCCGTACTTTCAGGCGGAAAGTCCGGGCCCCACAAGCTACAAGGCATCGGAGCCGGATTTATACCAAAGGTGCTCAACCCCAAAGTATATGATGAGATTATTCGCATCAAAAGTGATGAAGCGTTCGCATCCGGTCGTTTGCTTGCTCGCACCGAGGGTGTGCTCGCCGGCATTTCATCAGGAGCATCTCTCCATGCGGCTATCGAAGTAGCTCAACGCCCCGAGAATGCCGGAAAAACAATTGTCGTCATACTTCCCGACACTGGCGAAAGATACCTCTCCACTCTATTATACAACCACAAATAACATATTTGTGGCTCATCTTAAACACAAGAAATAATGGCAAAAATTATTGTAAATGGTGAAGTTCAAGAGGTAGAAACCCCTATCACCGTAGAAGATCTAATCAGAAAAAATTCCGTTGCGCAACCCGACATGGTGTCGGTGCAAGTTAACGAGGAATTCCTCGACCGAAACGAGTTTAAGACTAAGCTATTGACCGATGGCGACGAAGTCGAATTTCTTTACTTCATGGGGGGAGGACAATAGTATGTTAGATTTCAGCGAAGAAGAACTAAACCGCTACAGTCGTCACATCTTATTGCAAGATGTAGGGGTAGAGGGGCAAGAAAAAATCAGACAAGGCAAAGTGTTGATTGTGGGAGCCGGTGGCCTTGGCGCTCCGGTGGCT
Source organism: uncultured Muribaculum sp. (assembly GCA_964637445.1). Classification (GTDB taxonomy): domain Bacteria; phylum Bacteroidota; class Bacteroidia; order Bacteroidales; family Muribaculaceae; genus M3. The sequence goes on along the minus strand of CAZWWS010000047.1, from coordinate 18,765 downwards.
TTGTATTTGGCTGCCGCCGGCGTAGGCACCATCGGCATCATCGATGGCGACACCGTCGACCTCTCCAATCTTCAGCGCCAAATAATACATTTCACCCCCGATGTAGGACGCTACAAAGCCGACTCTGCCAAGGAGAAAATCGCACTTATCAACCCGAATGTCAAAGTCAACACCTACAAAGAGTTTCTGATGGCCGACAACGCCGCCGACATCTTCAGGGACTACGACTTCATAGTCGACGGAACAGACAATTTCCCTGTTAAATTTCTCATCAACGATGCTTGTGTGATGGCAGGAAAACCATTTTCTCATGGAGGAATCCTTCGGTTTGAAGGGCAAACATTCACCCATCTCCCCGGCACAGCATGCTATCGATGCATGTTCAACTCTCCACCGCCGGCCGGAGCCGTACCCACCTGTTCGCAAGCAGGAGTGCTGGGAGCTATCGCCGGTATGCTGGGCACGATACAAGCGGCCGAAACATTGAAATATCTCACCGGCGTGGGCGAACTACTCACAAATCGTCTTCTGACATTCAATGCCAAAACAATGGCATTCCGTCGCATAAATGTGGCTCGTCATGACTCTTGCCCGCTATGTGGAAGCAATCCATCAGTGACCACTCTTATCGACTACGAGCAACCAACCTGCGAACTCAAACCTCACAAATCATAATCCGAATGAATACCCTCAACGACATCGTCTCCAAGCCGAAAAAACTTTCGATTATCGCTTTTAGTGGCGACTTCGACAAGCTGACTGCCGTCTTCACTTTAGCCACCGGTGCAGCTGCCGTAGGCTATCAGGTAAACGTATTTTTTACCTTTTGGGGGCTTGACGCCATAAAGGACAAGCGAGGCAGGAGCTTCATCGGCAAAGGTTTTCTCCCAAAAATATTCGGCTATATGATGGGAGGCATCAAAGTTGCCCCAAACAGTCGCTTCAATTTTTTAGGCATTGGGCCGAAAATATTTCGCCATCTCATGCGCAAAAACAATGTGGCCACTCTCGAAGAACTTGTCGACGCTGCCATAGCATTAGATGTAAACCTATATGCTTGCGAAATGGCACTACATATACTCGGCTTGCAAAAAAGTGACCTCATCCCCCAAGTGAAAGATATACTCGGAGTCGCTTCCTTCCTGAAGCTATCTGATGGCGGACAAACGCTATTTATTTAAGAAACCAAAAAAAAGAATAACTCAACATGACATATACATTAGACATCTCCAACGAACACTGCCCGATGACATTCGTTCGCACCAAACTCCGACTCGCTCAGATAGCCCCGGGCGACACTCTCGAAGTACTTCTCAGAGAGGGAGAACCGCTCGATAACGTCCCCCGTAGCGCCACTGAGCAAGGCTACAAAGTGCTTTCTATCGAGCACGTAGAAGGCGACATCCACAAAGTCACAATCGAAAAATGATGATTATGAAAATCCTACGAGACGTTTTCGACCAAATAGTCCTACAAGCCTCCTCTCAGCTCCCCGACGAAGCGTGCGGCTATCTCTTGGGAAATAATGACACCATCACAGTCAACTATCCAATGACCAATGCCGACCACAGTCCGGAGCATTTCTCATTCCAGCCCCATGAACAATTTGCAGCCGTAAAACACGCACGTAAAAACGGGCTTCAGATCGTGGCCAACTGGCATAGTCACCCATCATCACCCTCGCGTCCATCCCAAGAGGACATCCGACTTGCATTTGACCCCGCGATAGCTTATTTAATCCTATCGCTCGCCTCCGACCTACCCATACTCAATGCGTTCAGCATAAAAAACGGAGTTGTCGAGAAATTACAACTGGAAATAATAGAACATAAATAATTCAAAACATATTATAATTATGGCAGAAAACAATCTACAACGCAGCGTCACCACTGCTACAGCTCGCAAGTTAGCTAATACCACCAAGACACCTCCCCAAATGGGGTCGATTACTCCTCGTCTTCTTCTCAAACTTCTACCTTGGGTACAAGTAGAAAGCGGCACTTATCGTGTCAATCGCACCAAAGTAGAGCTTAAAAAAGCCGAGCGCGTTGCTATCGAATATTTTGATGGTGTGCCAAGCTTTCAAGCCAAGAGTCTTAGAGGTATTCCGGTATTTTCCCACATCGATGAAGATGTAGTGCGCCGCATTGCAAAACGCTTTATTGTCGAAGAAGTGGAATTAGGCAACTACCTGATACAAGAAGGCAAAGACCGTCAGAAATTCTTTATCGTCGCAAGCGGACAAGCCGAAGTGATAAGCAAAGGCATCCACGGCGAAGAATTGCGCATCGCTCTGCTTAGCGAAGGTGAATATTTCGGCGAAGCCGATCTGCTCACCGACAGCCCATCGAGCGTGACAGTGCGCAGCATCACCCCCGGTATATTCTTTACCTTGCAAAGCAACGAACTGGAGAATATCATCAAGGAAGTACCCGATTTCCGCGAACAGTTCCAGCGCGCCGTCGACGAGCACCTTCGACTCAAAGCCACCGTCAACATCCACGGCGAAAAGCATATCGACTTAGTGAGCGGACACGAAGAGGACAATATCATTCCTGAGACCTACATCGACTACGAAGAAAATCCCACGGAATATTCGCTCAACACGCTACAGACAGTAGTGCGTGTCCACACTCGCGTCAGCGATCTCTACAACAATCCATTCAATCAACTCGAACAGCAACTACGCTTAAGCATCGAGAGTATCAAAGAGCGCCAAGAATGGGAATTAATCAACAACAAGCGCTTCGGACTGCTCGCAAGCGTCGACCCGGGATATCGCATCTCCACTCGATATGGTGCTCCAACCCCCGACGACTTAGACGAACTGCTATCTTTGGTTTGGAAAAATCCGGCATTCTTCATTGCCCATCCTCGTGCAATAGCCGCATTTGAGCGCGAATGCACATGGCGCGGTGTGCCACCTGTCACCACCGAACTATTTGGTACTATAGTGATTCTATGGCGAGGAGTGCCCATCATTCCAAGCGACAAGGTCGAAATTCAAGGACAATATCTCACCAATCGTGGCGTAGGAACCACCAACATCATTCTGGTGCGTACAGGCGAAGCCGAGCAAGGTGTGGTCGGACTGCACCAAGTGGGAATTCCGGGCGAAATAGCTCCCTCACTCTCAGCTCGACTCATGGGCCTTGACAAATATGGTGTGGCATCTTACCTGCTTACCAAATATTTCAGCCTGTCAGCTCTAACCGACGACGCTATAGCCGTGCTCGAAAACGTTGAAGTAGGATACTACCACGACTATCAACATCGCAACAAAGTAGAAAAATAATAGTCCTCTCAACACGCATAAATCATGACTCCAACCAATTTTAACAGCTTTCTAATCGGAAACGAACTCGGCGACATCGGTCGACTTCGGCAGATTGCCACCAAGTTTTGCCCCGAAGAGGTAAAGCGCGAGGTAAAAGCATATATTCCCGACGGGGTCGATGAGCTGAATCTAAGCGAGCTGAAAGAGGGATTTAACCGTCTGATTGCCGGAGGCGACCCATTCCCTTCGGTCGACGCCAAATCGTGGATCAACAAAGATGGTTTCGGCATCGGAATTCCCGAGACCGAAGCCGTCAGACATCTCAACTACGAGGAGACCGACATCATCCCCCTCGAAAGTGCACGCAAAGACTTCCCGGTACTCAACCAGAAAGTAAACGGGAAGGACTTAATATGGTTTGACAATGGAGCCACCACACAAAAGCCCCGTCAAGTGATACAAGCCATTGCTGATTTCTACTCATCTTACAATAGCAACATTCATCGTGGAGCTCATACGCTGGCCGCACGAGCTACCGATGCCTACGAAGAGGCACGCCAGAAAGTAAAGCGATTTATCAACGCATCTTCCACCGAAGAGATTATCTTCGTTAGAGGCACGACCGAAGGCATCAACCTAATCGCCCAAACATTCGGGCGTAAATTCTTAGGCGTGGGCGACGAAGTCATCGTTTCGACGCTCGACCATCATGCCAACATCGTTCCTTGGCAACAGATATGCAAAGAGCGTGGCGCCAAGTTGCTAGCCATTCCGGTCAACAAAAACGGCGACTTGATATTGGAAGACTACGAGCGACTGATCACTCCTCACACCAAATTCATCTCAGTAGGGCACGTCAACAATACTTTTGGCACCATCAACGATGTAAAAAGCATCATCGAAGTAGCCCATCGCCACAACATTCCGGTGCTCATCGATGGAGCACAAAGCATCGCCCACACCAAAGTCGACGTGCAAGCTCTCGATGCCGATTTCTTCGTGTTCTCCGGACACAAAATCTATGCGCCCACCGGCATTGGCGTCGTTTACGGCAAAAAACGAATGCTCGACATTCTGCCCCCATGGCAAGGCGGTGGCAATATGATTAAAGATGTAACATTGGAAGAAACTCTGTTTAATGCCCCTCCGGCTCGATTTGAAGCCGGCACTCCAAACGTTGCCGACGCTGTCGGACTGGGAGCTGCACTGGACTACGTTTCCAAAATCGGAATTGCCAACATCGAACGCCACGAGCATAAACTGACCGAATATGCCCGTCAGCAACTCGGAGCGATACAAGGTCTTACTCTGATAGGCAATCCGCGCAACAGAGTCAGTGTCGTTTCATTCCAACTCGAAGGAATTCCGACTCCCGAAGTAGGGCAACTTCTCGACAAAGACGGAATCGCCGTCAGAGCCGGACACCACTGTGCCCAGCCCGCCTTGAGAGCATTGGGATATGAGATGAGCGTCAGACCCTCTTTTGCATTCTACAATACAAAAGAGGAGATTGATCGACTCGTTATCTCCATAAATAAAATTTTAGCACAACGCTAAAATTTAGAAGATGTAATTTTTGCCGTCTCCGGATTGTTTGTGAAAACAGCCCGGAGACATTTTTGACAAAATACCATAAATTTGGTATTGCACGACTACCATTTTCTACCTAATTTTGCATTAAACAATAAAAAAGAACGATTATGGCAAAAATTCACTCCAATTTGACATCTTTAATAGGCAACACGCCTCTTCTCGAAGTTCACAACATCGAAAATTCGGAAAACCTAAAAGCTAAATTAATCGTAAAACTCGAATATTTCAACCCCGGCGGCAGCGTCAAAGATCGTATCGCACTGGCTATGATTGAAGACGCCGAAGAGAAAGGCCTTCTCGCCCCCGGAGCCACTATCATAGAGCCTACCAGCGGCAACACCGGCATCGGATTGTCTTGGGTATCGTCGGTCAAAGGATACAACCTCATTCTCACCATGCCCGAAACCATGAGTGTTGAGCGACAGAATCTCCTCAAAGCCCTCGGCGCCACTTTGGTGTTGACCCCAGGAAGCGAAGGCATGAAAGGTGCCATTCGCCGCGCCAACGAACTGAAAGACTCCACTCCCGGAGCTATTATCTTACAGCAATTTGACAACCCCGCCAATCCCGCCGCCCACCGTCGCACCACAGCCGAAGAAATCTGGCGCGACACCGACGGCAACGTCGACATTTTTGTAGCCGGTGTAGGCACAGGCGGCACTCTCAGCGGCACCGCCGAACGATTGAAGCAACTCAATCCCTCACTGCTTGCCGTAGCCGTTGAGCCGGAAAGTTCTCATGTGCTCTCGGGCGGACAACCCGGGCCACACAAGATTCAAGGCATCGGAGCAGGATTCGTCCCTACCAACTTCAACTCTGCCATCGTCGACCACATCATCCCCGTCAAAGACGACGATGCCATCCGCACCTCGCGACTCTTGGCTCAAAAGGAAGGTCTGTTGGTAGGTGTATCATCGGGCGCGTCGCTCTATGCCGCCATTCAGCTTGCCAAGCTCGACGAAAACGCCGGCAAGACCATCGTAGCCCTACTCCCCGACACCGGCGAGCGCTACCTCTCCACCGTGCTTTTTGCCTTCGAAGAATACCCCCTTTAACACACCATTTCTCGTAATACTCATGCCTGACGTCACCACATTCATCATAGCCGACAATCAGGACATCACCTATGCCGGGATAGCATCATATATCGCTAAAAATGCCCCTGACAGTCCTACTCGCCGAGCCGTCGACAAAAAGGGACTTATATCGGCTTTGATGGCCTGTGGAGGCGACAGTATAGTAATTCTCGACTACACGCTATTCGACATCCATAGCGTCGACGACCTTTTGGTGCTCACAAAGCGCTTCGACCACAGCCATTGGATACTCTTCTCTCACGAACTGAGCGAAAGCCTCATCCGGCGACTCACCGCCGAGCCATCGGTAAGTTTGCTCCTCAAAGACTGCTCCGAAGAAGAAATCATTGCCGCCTTAAAGTGTGCTTTACGTCGCGAACGCTTTTTATGCCATCAAGTTACCACCCTGCTGCTTTCGGGTAGTACCAACCCCAAAGAGACACCTCGACTCACAGCCACTGAGACCGACATTCTCCGACTCGTAGCCCTCGGCAAGTCGGTAAAAGAAATCGCCACAATGCGCTGTTCGAGCATACACACCATCACCACTCACAAGAAAAACATTTTCCGTAAACTCGAAGTCAACACCGTCTACGAAGCCACACGCTACGCCCTCCGTGCCGGCATCATCGAAATGATGGAATACTATATCTGACACTCCCTCCCAATACACCACCGAGGCGGCTAATGGTTATTTAGTCGCCTCGGTGGTGTATTGGGAGGGGGGATGTTAGCGGGTTTGTCCGGAGCCGGAGATGATGTATTTGTAGGTTGTGATTTCGGGGAGTGCCATGGGGCCGCGAGCGTGGAGCTTCTGCGTTGAGATGCCTATTTCGGCGCCGAAACCGAATTGTCCGCCGTCGGTGAAGGCGGTGGATACGTTGGCGTAGACGCAAGCGGCATCGACTTGAAGTGTGAACATGTCGATGGCTTCTTGGTCTTGGGCTACGATGGCTTCGCTATGGCGCGAGCCGTATTGCTCGATGAAGTCGATGGCTTGGCAGATGGAGTCGACTGTCTTGATCGACATTTTATAGTCGAGCCATTCGCGACCGAAATCGTCGTCGGAGGCTTGGCGAAGTAAAGGATAGTGACCTTTGAGGGCTTCGTAGGCGCGTGGGTCGGCGTAGATCTCGACATTGAATTTCTCCATTGGGGCGCACACTTGAGGCAGGTCGTTCAGGCGGTCGGCATCGATGATGAGAGTGTCGAGCGAGTTGCACACGCTCGGACGGCGCGTCTTGGCATTGAGCACCATCGCTGTGGCATGCTCGGTGAGCCCGGAGGTGTGGAGATAGGTGTGGCACACGCCGGCACCGGTTTCGATGACCGGTACACGAGAGTTTTCGCGCACGAAGTCGATGAGTCGACGGCTGCCGCGCGGAATGATGAGGTCGACGTAGTCGGAAGCGTTGAGCATCTCGGCAGTGGCATCGTGGCTTGCCGGCAACAGAGTTGCTGTGGCTTGGTCGAAGCCGTGAGCGGCGAGAACGCGGCGTATCATGGCGACGACGCAGAGGTTGGTGTCGTTGGCATCCGTGCCACCTTTGAGCAGACAAGCGCTACCGGCTTTGACGCATAGCGAAAAGACGTCGAAAGTGACGTTGGGGCGCGCTTCGTAGATGATGCCAATCACGCCAAACGGGACAGTCACTTTTGAAATTTTCATGCCGTTGGGGCGGATGGTCTCGCTCAGAGTCACACCAAGAGGCGAGGGAAGGGCTACGACGGAGCGCATATCGTCGGCTATGTCGCGCAGTCGGTCTTCGGTGAGCTTCAGACGGTCGTATTTGGGGTCGGAAGGCTCCATGCGAGCCAAGTCTTTCTCATTGGCCTCAAGTATTTCGGGTATGGCTCGCTCGGTCTCGTCGGCGAGCGCAAGAAGCAGAGCGTTGATGTCGGCTTCGGAGTATCGGTTGAGCGCGCGCGCAGCTCTGCGCGAGGCTTCGAATGTAGCTTTAAGATTCATAAACTCAGTTTTCGATTTTAAGATAGTCGCTGTGGATGATGGGGCGGGCGCCTGTGGTGCCTATCACTTGGCGGGCGGCGTCGGCGTCGTAGCCGATGCGTCCGATGCCAACGAGGTTGCCATCGGGGGCTATCACTTTCACGATGTCGTCTTTTTCGAAGTCGCCCTCGATGTGTATCACTCCGACCGGGAGCAGACTCGCGCCTTTGGCCGAGAGCAGGGCTTCGGCGGCTCCGGCATTGATGTGGATTTCGCCTTTGGCGAAGTCTTCGCTATGAGCAATCCATTTTTTTACGCCCGAAGTGGAGTCGGCCGACGGATGAAACAGCGTGTAGGGCACGGCGCGCTCGGTGTCTAATACCGACTGGAGGATGCAGTCGCGCTTTCCGTTGGCTATGACTACAGCGATGCCTTCGCTTGCAACCTTGCGGGCGATGCGATATTTGGTGGTCATGCCCCCGCGTCCCATCGATGACTTGCCGCTCTGGATTACGCTCGAAATGTCGTCGTCAAGGGCTATGTCGGTGATCACACTCGATGTCGGGAGCGAAGGGTCGCCGTTGTAGACGCCGTCGATGTTGCTCAAGATAATCAAGGCGTCCATATCCATCATGGTGGCGATGAGTCCCGACAGCTCGTCGTTGTCGGTAAACATCAGCTCGGTCACCGAAACCGTGTCGTTTTCGTTGACGATGGGTATCACCTTGTTGGCGAGCATCACCTCCATGCAATGCTTCTGATTGAGGTAGTGGCGACGAGTGGAGAAATTCTCTTTGGTGGTGAGTACCTGTCCGCAGGCTATGCGATGCTCTCGAAAGAGTTCGTAGTAGCGATTAATCAACTTTGCTTGCCCTACGGCCGAATAAAGCTGGCGGGCAGAGACCGAGTCGAGACGCTTGTTTTCTTGCAACTCGCTGCGTCCCGAGGCCACCGCTCCGGAAGAGATCATGATTACCTCTACTCCTTGGTGGTGAAGCTCGGCAATCTGGTCGACAAGAGCCGACATGCGAGTCACATCGAGCGTGCCGTCGCGTCGCGTCAGCACGTTGCTACCTATTTTGACGGCTATGCGCCGATATTTGTTTGCCATATGGTGATTGTGGCTATTTTTGTTGTGCTTTACCATCGCGAATAGCTACACGGCGTATCTTTCCGCTGATGGTTTTGGGGAGTTCTTCCACAAATTCCACGATGCGTGGGTACTTGTAGGGTGCGGTGACGCGCTTCACGTGGTCTTGGATTTCCTTGACGAGAGCGTCGCCGGCGCGCACAACATAGTCCTTTGCGAGGACGATGGTGGCTTTGACGACTTGACCGCGAATCTCGTCGGGTACGCCGGTGATGGCACATTCTACGACAGCCGGGTGGGTCATCAAGGCACTTTCTACCTCAAAGGGACCGATGCGATAGCCCGATGACTTGATCACATCGTCGGTGCGACCTACAAACCACATATAGCCGTCTTCGTCTCGCCAAGCCACGTCGCCGGTGTGGTATATGCCGTCGTGATAGGCTTCGTGGGTCAGCTCCGGGTCGTGGAGGTATTCCTTGAAGAGTCCTAACGGCTTTTCGCCATGAGTGCGCACCACGATTTCGCCTTGCTCGCCGTCTTCAGCCCAGCGGCCGTCGGGGGTGAGGAGGTCTACATCGTAGACCGGACCTTTCTTGCCCATCGAGCCTGGTTTGGGTTCGAGCCACGGGTATGTGGCGATGGTGAGTGTGGTTTCGGTTTGTCCGAATCCTTCCATCAGCTTGATGCCGGTGAGTCGATACCACTCTTCGTAGACTTTGGGGTTGAGGGCTTCGCCGGCGATGGTGCAGTATTTGAGCGACGAGATGTCGTATTTTGAGAGGTCTTCGCGGATGAGGAAGCGGAACACGGTGGGGGGAGCGCAGAATGAAGTGATCTTATGCTCGCTGATCATCTTTAGCACATCGACCGGCTCAAACTTCTCGAAGTCGTAGACGAAGACGTTGGCTCCGGCTATCCACTGGCCATATAGTTTGCCCCATACGGCTTTTCCCCAACCGGTGTCGGCGAGTGTGAGGTGGAGCGACTCTTCGTGGAGATTGTGCCAGAAAGAGCCTGTGATGATGTGACCGAGAGGATATGTGAAGTCGTGAGCTACCATTTTGGGCTCTCCGGTGGTGCCGGAGGTGAAGTAGAGGAGCGAGACATCGTCGTTGGTGTTGGGGTGCTCGGGGCGTACGAAAGGTGCAGCTTGCTCGATTTCGGCATTGAAGTCGAGCCATCCGTCGGGTACGATTGGTCCGGTGGAGATTACCGTCTGAAGCGATGGGCAGTCGGGCATCGCTTTGGCGATGTGGTCTACTACAATCTTGTCGCCGGTGGCCACAATAGCTTTGATGCCGGCCATTTTGCACCGATAGATGATGTCTTTTTCGGTGAGCAAGTGAGTGGCTGGAATCACCGTTGCACCTAATTTGTGTAAGGCGATGATTGAGAACCAAAATTGGTAGTGGCGCTTAAGGATGAGCATCACCATGTCGCCATGGCCGATGCCTTGGGCGGCGAAGAAAGATGCCGTCTTGTCGCTCTCGCGCTTGAGGTCGGCAAAGGTGAATTGTATCACTTCTCCTTGCTCGTTGGTCCACAACAGAGCTTTTTTGTCGGGGTTGGTTTCAGCCCAACAATCCACTACATCATATCCGAAATTGAAATTTTCAGGTACATTGACCTTGAAGTTTGCCATAAAGTCGTCGTAAGACTCAAACTCCGTTTTATCAAGAAATTGCTCTAACATAGCAAATTATATACGTTTTCTTATGAGATTATTGCCAAAAATTTAACCGGTTTTCCATCTAATGCTCTCATACCGTGGGGCTGGAGCGCATCAAACATGATGCTGTCGCCTACACCCAGATAGATGGAATGACCGGAAACGACGATTTCCATTCGTCCCTCGACGACATAGTTGTATTCCTGTCCGACATGCGAGTTGAGGGTAATCGCCAAATCCTCTTTCGGCTCGATGGTCACCATAAACGGTGTGAAATTTCTGCGCGAGAATCCTGCAGCCAGTCCCTGATACTTATATGCTTTTGTGCGCTCGACGCTTGCACCTTTGCCTGCACGAGTGACGAAATAGGTGCTCATCTTCGGCTCTTCGCCAAACAGAAGCACTGTAAGCTCCACGCCGTATTGCGCCGCCAGACGATGGAGATAACTCACGGGAATGTCGAGTTCTCCTTTTTCATACGACACATAGGTGGCAACGTCGACACCTGTATTTGAAGCCATTTCCTCTTGCGACTGCTCCATCGATTCGCGAAGTCCTTTCAAGCGGTTGGCTACTTCTTTGATATGATCCATGTCTTCTCTTTTAATAACTTTATGCGCACAAAAATAGTAATTTATTTTCATTATTAAATAGCAAATTGTAAGAAAAAAGCCATTGTTGCACACTAATTTTAAGTTTGTGCAATAAAAAAATGGTCAAAATGCAACTAATGCAGCTCACGTCTTGTAGCGGTGGAGCGTAAATTCGAGATAAATCGCTAACTTTGCATCCGGAAAACAAATATTTACGCTTAACGATATGCGCATCGATATTCTCACCGTATTGCCCGAAATGCTTGAGTCGCCGCTGGGTTGCTCAATATTGAAACGCGCTCAAGATAAAGGGCTTGTAGAAATAGTAGTACACAATCTGCGCGACTTCTCGCTGTCGAAACATCGCAAGGTCGACGACTATCCGTTTGGCGGCGAGGCCGGAATGGTGATGCAAATCGAGCCGGTGGATCGCGCAATATCCCACTTGAAAGCGCAACGCGACTACGATGAGGTGATATTTACTTCGCCCGACGGAGAGATATTGTCGCAGCCGTTGGCCAATCAGATGTCGATGCTTGAGAATATCATCATCCTGTGCGGACACTATAAGGGGATAGACTATCGTATTCGCGAGCATCTGATCACTCGCGAAATCTCGATTGGCGACTATGTGCTCACCGGAGGCGAATTGCCGGCGGCAATCATCACCGATGCAATAGTTCGTCTTATTCCCGGAGCTATCGGCGATGAGCAGAGTGCGCTGAGCGATTCGTTTCAAGACAATCTCCTTGCGCCACCGGTCTACACGCGTCCGGCGGAGTATAACGGATGGCGAGTGCCCGACATCTTGCTGTCGGGACATCAAGCCAAAATCGATGCGTGGAAGCATGAGCAAGCCTTGGAACGTACACGCTTGTTGCGCCCCGGACTCCTTGACGAATAAAATCTATCTGCCATGAATCGAGCTGCCTGCTATTCAACGCTGATAATTGCCATAGTGACTATCGGTATCGCTATATGGCAAATGGTCGCGGCACCATTTGCCGACGATTTTGTGTATCAGTTGAAGGCATTGCCTACGTGTGAAAACGACTTTTGGGAGTTGGTAGGTGAGCCTATTGAGGGATTTGGCGATGCGGCTGTGTCGGCATGGAATCATTGGTGGCTTGTGAATGGGAGACTGTCGAATATATTGATGACCTTCTCGGTGCCAATGCCTCAGTGGATAGTGGATTTTATGCATGGGCTTATCGTGGGGCTGATGCTGTGGTTGATAGTGAGATGTATCGCTCCGCGACGCGCGATGTCGTATACATGGGTGGTGGGAGTAATAGCCCTTGTGATGTGGAAATATTTCCCATGGACCGATAATATGGTGTCGAGCGACTTTTTGTTTAACTATACATGGCCGTGTGTGGCTGTGCTTGCCTATAGTTATATATTTCTGTATGCTGATAAAAAAGCGAAAATCTATCCGTTTGTAATAGCCCTGATTGCCGGATGGATGCACGAAGGGTTTTCGATTCCATTGGCGTGTGCATCTGTAGTGAGTCTGCCGTTTGTGCCGAAGGAATTGCGTCGTCATCGAATAGCGATGATAATAGCACTTGCGGTGGGTACGGCACTCTGTGCGTTAGCTCCGTCGACGCTGATGCGTTTTGAGCGTAGCGAATCAAGGGATTTGTTGCCGGCGATGTTGAGAACATTTTCTCGTAGCTACCCGATATATATTTATATGCTGGTTATAGCGATAGTGGCATTTACTCGCGGATGGCGAAAGTCGCTGAGTGAGCTGAAACGAAATATATATTGGATTGCGGTGTTTGTTGTAAATATTATGATGGTGGTGGTGTTAGTAGCTCCAAATAGAGCTATGTGGTTGGCAAATGCGGCTTTGCTGATAGCCACACTGTCGACTATGGTCAACTGCTACGAATGGTGTCGAAAACCACACTATTTTATCGCCTCAATAGCAACGCTGATAGTGGTGGCGTTTATGGCGGAATTAATCAGATGGCAGCATAAATTGTCGAAAGAGCATTATGAGATTATTGAGTATCTCCAAACGACCAAGTCTCCCGATATTTATATGGATATGACGGAGGGCATGAATCTTCCATGGTGGGTGCTTGATATCCCCAAATCATATTCGATAGGGAATAGTAGTTATTATATGATGCGATATACTACTCGTCTTGATATAGGGCAGTATTGCCTTTTTGCTCCAAAGCGCTTTGAAGGAGTGTCTTATGAGCAGTGGGATAAGTTGGATGGCGAAAATCCATTCCGAGGCGAATATCCTTACATATATTCACGCGACAGTATACCCTATGAAAATATCGTAGTGGAAGTCGGCGAGGCTTATCCGGCACTATCGCCACCTGCTGAGTTGTTGCAGAAAATCGCCGGGATACACTCTGCCAGAGTGTATAACATGTACATTCGTCGTTGCATGACATCTCAAGGCGATACGCTTTATCGCTATTTTATTGATTTGGAGCGTAGCGGACAATTCCGGCAAGTGAAATCTATCAATGTGAAGTAGTGGATTTTTTCTATTCAGTAGAGTTTTATGTCATAGCTACACTCGTGGCTGCCGTAGTGGCTGCTTTTGCCATGAAGCCTGACTCACGCGGTGAGGCTCGCCAGCATTTGCTTGCCGGTAGTCTGATGAAGTGTGATGTGGCTACGGCCGAGATTGAGCTTGAATCGTTTGATGATCTGTCGGTAAGGCTCGTGCGCAGAGCTACACCAGATGTTACCGTTGATGGAGCCGTGAGCCTTGCGGTGACGGTCATAGGGTTTGACATAAAGATAGAGGAGCGGATAGTCTATGGGCGCAATCCGGAAGCCGAATCGGTCGACACAGCGATATTTCGTCTTGACTTTCTTGCACCGGAGCGATACCACATCCAATATATCAGCGAGCCGACGGGATTGTTTGTCTCAACTACATTCAATAATCGTCCGGGCTATCGTATAGTGCGACAACTTACGCAATAAATCTTACTTTCACTTGCGCTCCTGCTTGCTCGGCGGCATCGCGGATGGCTTGACGCACATCGGCAGGCAACGATGCCGGCGCGGTAATCAATTCCAAATTTCGACAGAAAGAGAATGCCTCTTGATGGATGGCTTCGAGCGAGCTTGGTAACGAAATCTCGCGCAACTCGCTGCATCCTACTACGGCAAACCTATCAATCTCTTTGACGCCGAGGCATAGCGAGAGGCGGCGGAGCGATTTCACTTCGTGAAAAGCATCCTCGCCGATGATGCTTACGCCATCGGGGGTGTGGTAGTCGGCGGAGTCGCCAAGATAGGCTATCAGAGTGCCGTCGGAAAGGCTTGTGAGCGATTCGGAGTAGATGGCAAAATGCTCCGAGCGAATGATTATTTCCGTGATGCCGCTGCGGTAGAATGGATTTGCGCCGATGATCTTGACCGAGGCAGGTAACGTAATCGAATTTAGTTTTGCGCAATTGGAAAAAGCATTTTTGCCGATGGCAAGCAGACCTTCGGGGAGAGATAACTCTGAGAGGCGTTCGCAGCCATAAAACGCCAATTCTCCAATCACTTTCAGCGACTCGGGGAGCTCTATGGAGTGGAATCCGTCGCACCCTTCAAACGCACTATCGCACACCACCACAGTGCCTTCGGCGACGGAATAGTGTTTCAGTCGCTCGCCAATCTCGACGGGAAATTGCATCAGACGATGCCCGTCGTCGGAGTAGGAGCAGCCAAAGTCGTCGAACTCGCCGCATTCTATCTCTTCGTCGGTCACTTGTGCCGACAGACTGTGTCGTTTGGGGAAATTTATTTCGTTCATGAGCAAAGAGAATATTTGTAAGGGTAAAAAAAAGACTGAGCGACCGTATTCACAAGGAATAACAATTGCTCAGTCTCCTCTCTCCTCTGCGGTATGGACGGGACTCGAACCCGCGACCCCCTGCGTGACAGGCAGGTATTCTAACCAGCTGAACTACCACACCAGAGTTTTTTGCTTTCGGGCGGTTTATTGCCGTTTTGCGAGTGCAAAGTTATAAGAAATATTTTTACTGTGCAAATTTTTCAAACAAAATGTGCGATTTTTTTTATTGCCAGGTGTAGTTGCGGTTCGTATGTCGCTTAGCGCGAAGACGATAGGCGAGGTTGGTGAATGGGTGGCGTAAGATCATTGCCGGAATGGTGAGTAGCAGTCGGCGGCTGTGGAGGACGCGGAGAGTGCGGCGCCAAGCGACGATGACAGGAATCCAAAGTGCGAGCGCGAGGACTGCGACTGCGATGGCGACGATAAGGTTGCCCCATGCCGAAGCGATGGCGGCGCAAGATGCAAGAAGCCATGTATAAAACAATGTGGAGCAGAAGCCGTTGAGCAAGCGCGGGGCGCGGCGCAGAAATTTGTGGGTGAAAGCACGACGCTTGCGCATCTCGTGGTGGAATGCTGCGGGGCGGTCGGTGATGACCTCCACATGGCTATCGACCGACAACTCTACGGTCGCACTGTATTGCCGAGCGATCTGGTCGATAAATATATCGTCGTCGCCATAGCGGAGATTGAGCGAGCGCGAGAATCCTTTGTTGTCGAAGAATACCGAGCGACGGTAGGCTATATTGTAGCCTGTGCCGCGGAAGGTGTGGCGAGCGATGGCAGCCGATAGATAGTCGACGGCGCAAGCTGCCGAGTCGAAAGCGCGATAGCGACGTCCGCGTGAGCAGTCGCTATTCGGAGCGATGGAGGCATATCCAATCACGATGTCGTGCCGGCGAGCGAAGTGGCGAGTCATCGACGACAGCCAGCGAGAAGAGACGATTGCGGTGTCGGCACAAGTGAGCACCACGACGTCGTGGCGAGCGGCTTTGATGCCGATGGTGAGCGCGAGTTTGCGGCGCGAGAGGTTGCGAGTGTCGTCGGGGGTAAACGACAGATACAGGTTGGGATGGTCGGGAATCATCGATTCCACAACTTGGCGAGTGGTGACGCTTGAACCATCGTTGATCACGATCACTTCGTAGCTGTCGGGATACTCCTGAGAGAGCAATTGCTTGAGCAGTGCGCGGAGCCGGTCAGGCGCAGTGTCGATGTCGGCATAGACGATGACCGATGCGCGCGGTAGCGAGTCGGGAGTGTCGTCGTTGTTGCAGACTATGGCATGACGTCCCACCGATGCCACGCGGCGTCGATAGATGGTCAGTAGCAATACTACGGCTATGAAAGTGATGGAGAGGAGGGTTATTGTTGTGATTGAAAATTGAAGTGAAAACATTATCTAACGATGATTTGAATGCAAAAGTACAAAAAAAATAGGAGTTATGGCAGGGTAATCGATATTTGAGAGCGTCATGACGATGATTTATTGGTGGCGAGCTTGGTGGAGTTGGTGTTTTTTATTAATTTTACTGCGTAGGAATCCTATGAAATAACAGCTATGTCGAAAAAAAGGAACAATGCGGAAAATCGATGGAAGAAGCGACAATCGGCGATTGCAATATCGTCGGTGGTGGGGCTATTGATGGTCTATGTGAGCTATCTGCTGTCGAATGTGCCCACGCTGATAGGCAACGAGCACAACGTACTTCATTATTTCTGGGAGATGCGCGACATGGTCGACGAGGGGGTTGAGCGTACGGCTACCGACTCGGTACTGCTGGTCAATGTGGCATACGACCGTCAGCTTGTGGCGGCATACGACGAAAATGGATTTGAGATAGGCAATATCGACATAACCGACCGCGCGAAGTTGCTGAAGCTGTTGCAGGTAGCGGAGCGATATGATACTTATCGATATATCTTGCTCGATGTGAGATTTGAACAAGGGCATGAGACGGAAAGCGACTCGGCGCTGTTTGCTCAGATACGCCGGATGGAGCGCATCGTGATACCGCGCCATGCCGATATGGCGATGGCCGACTCGTCGCTGATGGCTAAGAGTGCTCTTGCCGACTATACGATAACGATACTTAACAACGATTTTTCGAAATATGAGATAGTCAACACGGATATGGAATATTCGGTGGCCATGAAGATGTATCACGACCTGTGGGGTAGCGAGGTGACAAACTTCGGCGGCTCTGCGGGGTTGTATTTCATGAATGGGCGGTTGATACGCCGCTCGATAGTGCCTGACTTCTATCTGAACGTCGACTCTGAAAAAGGGTCGGGTTTAGTCTCTTACGAAAATCTTGGCGACAATATTCTGTCGCGCTCCGATGAGGATGTCGCCGAGATGATACGCGATCGCTATGTGGTGGTGGGGGATATGGTGAACGACGACAATCACTCCACGATAACCGGACGGATGCCGGGGTCGCTCATCATCGTCAATGCTTACCTATCGCTGCTCGATGGTAATCAGAATGTGTCGTGGGTGGTGGCAATAGTGATGTGGTTGGCGTTCTCGCTTGTGACCTACGTGTTGATAATGCATGTGTCGTTTTGGACCGAGGCGCGAGCCAAACAGATGCGCATGAGTTGGGCGTATGCGATAAGCCAAAACGACTGGGTGAGGATGACGTTTCGTTTCGTAGGCGGATGGCCGATAGTGCTGGCGATAGTGCTGGTGGCGCTGTTTATGTTTGGCGAGACTATCGAAGTGCTTATCCTCGTGGCGATATTTGCATTTATAAAGAAAATAATAAATCTAATTACCTTCATTCGAAATAAAAAACAACAGAAGAGATGAGAAAGACGATAACACTACTCCTTGTGATGATGATAACGGTGCTGGTTGCAGCAGGCAATCGTGGTAAAGCTACGTGTATGGTGGTGGAAAAAATCAATGATAAGGCTGCTAAAGTGGATGGTAAAGTGATTCGCAAGGGCGACACGATTTGTTCGTTTGATATCAAGTGGTCGAATCCTAAGGGGGCGATAAAAGGATATGACTTGGTGGATAGACGTTCGCGCCAAGTGACTGCGTCTAACGTGCCTATACCGGACAAGCATGGGGTTGTTTGGGTAGAAAAGACGTCGTCGAGAGATACAGATGTATCGTCGAAAGTTGGTATGTCTACGCGTGGCATAGGCGACGAAGGCTGTGAGATTGCAGTGCCGTCTACGATATATCTGTTTGACGAGTTTGTTATCGAGACAGATTACAAGATGTCGGACAAGTACTTTTTCTTGCGATTTGCGATGGATGGAAAAGATTATGCTTTTGAGTTGGACACACGAAAAAACAGTATAATCATCAAGCGAGATACGATGTATAAGGGGTTGCCTCTGAAGCCGGTAGAGGCCGACTTATATCAGATAATCAATCCAGGTCGGAATGCCACAGTAGAGCTAATAGTGGAGGATATCAATATAGACCCGGTGGTTGATTGGGAGGAGGAATAGCCTCAGTGAGCAAACTTTTTTGCGGCCTTTTTGATGAAAAATGCAATTTTTTGCAGAAAAAGTTTGTCAGTTAAAAATAAAGTCGTAACTTTGCATCGCTTTTGACAGAAACACGGGCGTTTATCTCACCTGGTTTACAGCATCTGGCTTACAAGCAGAGGGTCTGCGGTTCGAATCCGTCAACGCCCACACCCCAAAATCCATGTTTCTGTCGCGATA
>CAZWWS010000046.1:0-20138 GCA_964637445.1 uncultured Muribaculum sp. | reverse complement strand
GTTGATAACCAACTGACTCTCTTTTAATTATTTTCATCGAACTCACGTTATATTATTAATATCCACTAAACTTTAGTGACCATTAATGCATTAAAATAAAAAAGTGCATCATGGCTCGCCATGATGCACTTTCTATCGAGATATGTTTTCGATTAGTTGTTTTCGGGACGGAGCTTACGTACAGTGACTGCTGTTTGCCACATTTCGCTTTCGCGGAGTGCCTTAAGTTCGGCTTCGAGCTTCACGCGATAGTCGGGTTGTGAGTTCGAGTCGATTGAGATTTGAGCTTCGTTACCACACTTCACATTAGCGTAGAGCTTTTCTACCACAGGCTTGATGGCATCGTGGAACGGACCCATCCAGTCGAGTGCACCGCGTTGTGCTGTGGTTGAGCAGTTGGCATACATCCAGTCCATGCCATTCTTGGCGAAGAGAGGCATGAGCGATTGAGTGAGCTCTTCTACTGTTTCGTTGAATGCTTCTGAAGGAGTGTGACCGTTTTCGCGGAGCACTTCATATTGTGCAAGGAGCAAGCCTTGGATTGCACCCATCAACGAACCGCGTTCGCCGGTGAGGTCAGAAGTTGCTTCGCGTTGGAAAGTAGTCTCGAAGAGGTAGCCCGAGCCTACGCCGATACCGAGTGCCAAGGTGCGGTCAAGTGCCTTGCCGGTTGCGTCTTGATATACTGCGTATGATGAGTTCAAGCCGCGGCCTTCCAAGAACATGGTGCGGAGTGATGTACCGGAACCCTTAGGTGCTACCAATATTACATCGATATCTGCGGGAGGAACTACGCCGGTGCGGTCGCTCCAGGTGATTGCAAAACCATGTGAGAAGTAGAGTGCTTTACCTGCTGTGAGGTATTGCTTGAGAGTGGGCCATACTGACATTACAGCTGCATCGCTGAGAAGACACATGATGATTGACGCTTTTTCGCAAGCTTCTTCGATGCTGAACAATGTTTCTCCCGGAACCCATCCATCGGCAATGGCTTTTTCGAATGTCTTGCCTTGACGTTGGCCTACGATCACGTTGAAGCCGTTGTCGCGGAGGTTCAAGCTCTGACCGGGACCTTGCACACCATATCCGATCACTGCAATGGTCTCGTCTTTGAGGATTTCTCGTGCTTTTTCCAAGGGAAATTCTTCGCGGGTCATTACATTTTCTTCGACACCGCCAAAATTCATTTTTGCCATAATGTATAATTAATTAAGTTTATTATCGTTTTGAAATTTCGTGCAAATTTACACCTTTTTATTGGTATTTGCTAATAAATTGTAGATTTTTACACCGAAATGTGTTGTTTTTGTTGTCTAAACACTATTTTTGAGCGACAAATTGCTTTCTCGTCCACCAAAATATCGGCTGCATATACCTCTTCGCCTATCTTTTCTACCGGCACTATGGCTTCGTCGCCGAAGTGTGCCTCGTGGAGAAATGCCATCTCAAATCGCGCGATGTCATATCGATCATACCAATCCATATCCCATTGGTTCAGCACCAGCTCCATGTAGCGCACCGTGTTGACGTGGCGGTTGAAGTCTATGTCGCTGTAGCGAAAGCGATATCCCTCGGTCATCGTGGGCGATGCCACCGGACGCAGACGGCTTTGCTTCTCGATAGGGCAGAGGCGGTTGCTTACATTGTCTCCTAACGTGTGCAGTCGAGCTATGTCGGCCGGCTGACGAGTGTCGATGTTGATTGCAAACCACACCGACCGCGCATATCCTATCACCTCGCCTGTGCCATCTTTTATCTCGAAGTTACGCTCCGAGAAGTGGCGGTTGAACCCTTCTATCCAAGTCGTCACCTCATACTCTTCGTTGATGCCCGGATAGCGCTTCATCTCGATGGTAAGGCGCGACAGCACCCATGCCTCATTGTTGGCTATCAGCGTAGCATATCCCGCGCCAAGTGCGTTGGCATGCTCCGTGGCCACTTCTATTACATGGCGAGCCACCAACGACAAGGGCATCTTTTGTGATGCGTCACATTTGCCGGCCGTCAGGAAGTAGCGATGAGAATATTCTCTCAATTCCGGCATGACTGAAGTTGCGACAGACGCTCGCGTTGTTGTTCGAGGAAGAGGGTGACATACTCGATGGGAGACTTGGTGATTGCCACGCGACCGGAGCGCACAAACTGCTTGATACTATAGTGTTTAAGCTCTTCAAACAGGGCTTCGGTCTCGTCCGAGTGTCCCGACTTCTCGATCACGGTATATTCCTGAGTGATTTCGAGGATACGAGCATTGTGGTTGCGTATGATGACTTCGAGATTCTTCTCTTCAAGGAGCTTGATTGTAGGCACTTTGTAGAGCGCAATCTCTTGATACACGATTTCGTCGTCGGTGTATAGAAACGATTTCAACACATCGATTCGCTTGTCGATTTGCTTGATCACTTTTTCCATCGTCTCGCGGTCGCTCCACGTGGTGATGGTAAATTTGTGGATGCCCTTTATCGACGACGGACTTACCGAGAGACTTTCGATATTGAGGCATCGACGAGTGAAGATGATCGATATTTGATTGAGCAGACCCACCTGATTTTCGGTGAATACTGTCACGGTGAATAATTGCTTTTCCATATCGTAGTCGGAGAGGGGATTATACGGGATAGAATTCTGTGGGATTGAGCATGATGGTGTCGACCGGTGCACCGGCAGGGGTCATCGGGAACACCATATCCGTGGCGTCGATATTGACGTTGAGCAGATACGCACCTTTGTG
Source organism: uncultured Muribaculum sp. (assembly GCA_964637445.1). GTDB lineage: Bacteria > Bacteroidota > Bacteroidia > Bacteroidales > Muribaculaceae > M3. The sequence goes on along the minus strand of CAZWWS010000046.1, from coordinate 17,407 downwards.
GTTGACCATGCGTTCGATTGCCCCATCCAACTGCTCGCGCGATGCTACCTCTTCAGTAGCGATGCCGTAGGCACGTGCTATAGCACAGAAGTCGGGGTTGATCATCGGTGTTTGCGAGAAGCGTCCGCCGAAGAAGAGCAGCTGCCATTGACGCACGTTACCCAAGAAGTTGTTGTTGAGCAAGATGATTTTCACGTCAGTGCCATATTCGAGTATCGTGCCGAGCTCCTGTATGGTCATTTGCAACCCGCCGTCGCCGGTGAAGAAACACACTGTGCGTTCGGGTGCACCCATCTTGGCTCCGATAGCTGCCGGAAGACCGAATCCCATTGTGCCCAAACCTCCTGAGGTGATGATTGAGCGTGGCTCGCTGTAGCGGAAATAGCGCGATGAGAACATCTGATTCTGACCTACGTCTGTAATCAATATCGCGCGGTCGCCGGTGGCTTTCGACACCTTGTAGGCCACCTCGCCCATATTCATTGCTCCGGTAGGCGCATCGGGGAATACTTCGCGCTTCACTACTTTCTCATCCTCTACGGCGCGACACACGTCGAACGTCGCGTTCCACTCCGTGTGCTTCGCTTCATCGAGCATCGGGAGCAAGCGAGCGAGCACTTCGCGTGCATCGCCATGTATGGTGGCATCGGTCTTTATGTTCTTGTCAAACTCCGACGAGTCGATGTCGATATGTACGATTTTGGCTTGACGAGCATACTTCGAAGTGTCGCCGGTGACGCGGTCGTCAAATCGCATTCCGATAGCTATGAGCAAGTCGGCGCGATTGGTGTTGACGTTCGGACCGATATTGCCGTGCATACCGAGCATACCTTTGTAGAGCGGATGGTCAGATGGCATCGTCGATAGTCCCAATAGCGTAGCTGCCACGGGGATATCTGCCTTTTCGGCTACGGCTGCAAGCTCTTTCTCTGCTCCCGAAATCATCACGCCATGACCGGAGAGTATCATCGGACGCTCCGATGCGTTGATCATCTCGGCTACACGCTTGAGATCTTCATCTTTGATAGTGGGATAGGGGTTGTAGCTGCGGATAAAATCACATTTCTTATATTCGCCCCAGTTGAGCTGACCCACTTGGGCATCCTTGGCGATGTCGAGCACCACCGGACCGGGACGTCCCGAGTTGGCAATATAGAATGCTCGAGCCACTGCCGCCGGAATGTCTTCGGCACGGCGTATCTGGCATGCCCACTTGGTGATGGGCTGTGTGATACCTACCACGTCAGTCTCTTGGAACGCATCCGAGCCCAAGAACGACGACGCTACTTGGCCGGTGATTACCACCATCGGGGTGCTGTCCATCATCGCGTCCGATAGCCCGGTGATGACGTTCGTAGCCGCCGGACCTGATGTGACGATGACCACACCGGTCTTGCCGCTTACGCGGGCATAACCTTGAGCCGCATGGGTGGCTCCCTGCTCGTGGCGTACGAGGATATGCTTTATTTGATCTTGATAAAAGTAGAGTTTGTCGTAAACCGGAATAATGGCGCCACCGGGGTAGCCAAACACGCGATCTACACCTTCTTCAATCAACGATTTGAGCAGGGCTTCTGCTCCGGTTATCATTTCATTGTTCATAAGCTGATATTCTATGATTAATGGATGATTTTTCTATTGTCTTACTCCTCCCTTGTCGGCCGATGTCACCATCGATGCATAGGCGCGGAGAGCTTTCGATATCTGACGGTCGCGGTTGCGAGGGGTAAATGCACTCTTGCCGCGAGCCTCCTCTTCGGCACGACGCTGTGCAAGCTCTTCGTCGCTAAGCTCTACGGCTATCGTACGTTCGGGAATGTTGATGTCGATGATGTCGCCCGTGCGAACAAGTCCGATATTACCGCCGGCGGCCGCTTCGGGTGAGATGTGACCTATCGACAAGCCCGATGTGCCGCCCGAGAAGCGTCCGTCGGTGATCAGCGCACACTCTTTGCCCAAGTGCTTGCTCTTGATATAGCTTGTGGGGTAGAGCATTTCTTGCATACCGGGACCGCCTTTCGGACCTTCATGGGTGATTACCACCACGTCGCCGGCCACTACTTCATCGCGGAGTATGCCGTTCACGGCGTCCTCCTGCGATTCATACACCTTGGCTGTGCCACGGAAGTGGAAGATGCTTTCGTCTACGCCTGCTGTCTTCACTACGCAGCCGTCGAGAGCGATGTTGCCGCGAAGCACTGCCAATCCGCCATCTTTCACATAGGCATGCTCGAAGTCGCGTATGCAACCTGCCGAACGGTCGGTGTCAAGCTCTGCGTATGTAGCCGATTGCGAGCCGAGCACGAGGTTTTTCTTCTCACCCGGAGCGCTCTTCCACATTGCTTCGGCTTCTGCCGAGAAGTTTTTGCCTCCGATGGCATAGCTGTCGATAGCTTCGCCGAGCGTAAGTCCGTCCACACGCTTCACCGTAGTGTCGATAATACCATTGTCGGCAAGCACTTTCATGATCGAAAGGATTCCGCCGGCGCGGTTCACGTCTTGGATATGATATTTCGAGTTGGGGGCTACCTTGCAGAGCACTGGTGTCTTGCGCGACAATGCGTCGATGTCGGCCATCGTGAAATCGGCTTCGGCTTCGTTGGCCACGGCAAGAAGATGGAGCACTGTGTTGGTCGAGCCTCCCATGGCTATATCGAGGGTCATCGCGTTAAGCATAGCTTGGCGAGTGGCTATGCTGCGAGGAAGCACACTCTCATCATCGTGTTCATAGTATGCGTAAGTGTTTTCTACAATCTGTCGTGCTGCCTTCTTGAACAGCTCGCGACGATTGGCATGAGTGGCCACTATCGTGCCATTGCCGGGAAGTGCAAGACCGATAGCCTCATTGAGCGAGTTCATCGAGTTGGCGGTAAACATTCCCGAGCAGCTGCCGCATGTGGGACATCCGCGTTGTTCGAGCTTGGTGACAGTCTCATCATCTACCGAATCATCGGCTGCATCGATCATGATGTCGATCAAGTCGAGCGGACGATCGCCCAATCGACCGGCCTCCATCGGACCACCCGACACGAAGATTGCCGGAATATTCAGACGCATGGCTGCCATGAGCATACCCGGAGTCACCTTATCGCAGTTGGAGATACATACCATCGCGTCGGCCTTGTGTGCATTGACCATATATTCCACCGAGTCGGCTATCAAGTCGCGTGAGGGGAGTGAATAGAGCATTCCATCGTGACCCATGGCGATTCCGTCATCGATAGCGATGGTGTTGAACTCGGCTGCAAAACAGCCCAATCGTTCGATTTCTTCTTTTACTACTTGGCCTATCTCGTGGAGGTGGGTGTGACCCGGAACAAACTGAGTGAACGAGTTGACGACGGCAATGATTGGCTTTCCGATTTGCTCTTCCTTCATTCCGTTTGCACGCCATAGTGCGCGTGCTCCCGCCATTCGGCGTCCCTGTGTGCTTGCGGCACTTCTCAATGGTCTACTCATGACTGATCTTTTTTTGTTATAAATTGAGATGCCCCCCTTTGGAGCTTTGGCTTTGGGGAGGGCATCAAGTTCGTTATATTATATTAATGATATACGCGCGACTCGCTGCTCTCTCCTTCATAGGACAGAGACGACGACCACCACTGATAGATTCACGGTCGATTGATGCAAGTTTCGTGTATATCGAGTATTCATATCGCTTTTTCTTCTTTGAGTTGCAAAATTATAGCCTTTCTGCTGAAAATGCAAATAAATGCACAAAAAATGTAGCCGTGTGCTATCGAATTGATATTTCCCACCACATATCTTTCAACTTTCCGCTTTCAACTTTCTTCTTCTTATGTCATTAAGTTCTTATGTCTTAAAAAATTCCGTGTCCTTCTGTGCTATCTGTGAGCCAACTTTCCTCTTTATATGAGTTCTATATCAGCGGCCTTACATTCGGCTATTTGCTCCTCCGGCCAGATGCTTGCCTGCACCTCGCCGATATGAGCCTTTTGCAGCAGATACATACACAAGCGGCTCTGACCGATACCGCCTCCTATCGACGACGGCAACTCGCCATTCACCAGCATCGAGTGAAATTTATACTTCAATCGATCCTCTGCACCACGTATAGCCAGCTGCTTGCGAAGTGATTCGGCATTGACGCGAATGCCCATCGACGACAACTCAAACGGACACTCAAGCACCGGATTCCAGAATATCAAGTCGCCGTTCAGTCCGGTATAGCCCTCGCCATTGGCTGTAATCCAGTCGTCATAGTCAGGAGCACGACCATCGTGAGGCTCGCCATTGCTAAGTGCAGCGCCGATACCGATCAAGAATATCGCACCATATTTCTTCGCTGCGGCTGCTTCGCGTTCCTTGCTGTCAAGTTCGGGATACATCTGCAATAGCTCCTCAGAGTGGATAAATGTCAACTTCTCGGGAAGTTGAGGCGTGATATGCGGAAATTGGCGATAGATCATCTGTTCCACTTCGCGTATCGCTCCATAGATTTTCTCTACCGTAGCCTTCAGATAGTCAAGATTTCTATCTCCCTCGGTGATAGTCTGTTCCCAGTCCCACTGATCCACATATAGAGAGTGGAGATTGTCCAAATCTTCCGACGTGCGGATGGCATTCATATCAGTATATAGCCCATACCCGGGAGCTATATCGTAGGCACCAAGCTTCGTGCGCTTCCATTTGGCAAGTGAGTGAACCACCTCGGCAGGACGATTCTCCATACACCTTATATTGAACGATACCGGATGTTCCACGCCGTTTAGGTCATCGTTTAATCCCGTGCCCGACAGCACAAACAGCGGAGCTGTCACGCGTCGTAGGTTCAATGTCGCTCCAAGCTTGTCTTGAAACGCCTCTTTTATATCCTTTATTGCCACCTCGGTTGTCTCAGGCAGCAACTTTCGTTTATACTTTTTGGGTATGATTAGTGCCATATTACGTGTTCGTAAATCTGATTTTGCTCGCAAAGGTAAACAAATTTCTATAATATCACAAATTTTTCTTTCATTTTGTCATATTTTCCATATATCTATTTCCACAAAAAACGTCCCCATATAAATCTGTCCCGATGCTCTTCTGTTTGAAACATCTCTCATCTCCCTTCTTCCCGCCTTCTCACTATCTTATAGCGACATTTTTCACCGACAAAACAATCGAGAATATCCTTGAAACACGCCCGGACATCCGAAAAATCGGCATTTACTATCCGTGAGTATTCATCCATTGCCTCACTTATTACGTCGGGTAATTGCAACATCGGGACTTTCAACCTTTTTGACAACTTGAACGCTTCCTCTTTACTTACGATGGCAGCTACTGTGTGGTTATATCTCGGCTCCTCATAGTCGATATGCTCTATTACTACCACAAGGCTCTTTGAAGCATCAAAACCTACATACAAGTCTTCTACCTTTGGTTGATCTTCGTCCGAACTCATTATATACCGATAAGTCCATAATTTATGTATCATAATACACTTCCTCTCCTTCTTATCTTAATAAATCGCAAATATAATACTTTTTGCCTCTAAAAAAAATCCAATTAATAACAATAGCATCTACCAACGGGAAAATTTCTGCTATTAATAATAATTAACAGGGGGGGGTATTTATGTAGGATAATTTCGCTATCTTTGCAAGATAATCATTAACCTACATTGCGTTTATTTAACCATTAAACAATCAAATCATGAGAACTATCAACAGACGAACACAACAAATGCTCAACATCCCCGTCGGTCGTCTCGCTATCGACCCTGCTAAACTCAAGCGCAAACAAGTTGCCGAAGACCTTCGCGCCGGAAAACCATTGAAACTCGGACAATCGGGCGACGTAACAGGCAAGGAGCAGACAAAGCTCGTAACACAAGAGGGTAAACTTGCTATCGACCCTGCAAAACTCAAGCGCAAACAAGTTGCCGAAGACCTTCGCGCCGGAAAACCATTGAAACTCGGACAATCGGGCGACGTAACAGGCAAAGAGCAGACAAAGCTCGTAACACAAGACGGAAAACTTGCAGCTCAATGGTATGACTACGATAAAGAACTGCTTGAAGACGAAATCTCTGCAATGAACGAATGTTTCCCGCAATTTCATCTCGAAAAAATCGAAGACCCAAGTAGCCGTTGGAATAATTGCCTCTGTTGGGTAGGCACACTCAAACCCGGAATATACGAAGATACCGTGTGGGAAGTGATGGCAATATATTCTCCAAATCATCCGCAGGCACGAATGGGAGGTTCCGTATGCGTATATCTTTTGGATCCAAGCATCGAAAACGTTAAAGAAGTTCTCGGATATTACCCCCATCACCTTATTCCGGATCAGGAAGGCGGCAAATACCTCTGCACCACTCGTGCCGAAGATATGTCAAATGGTGAATACGTCACATCTGCCGTTCAGACCCTCACATGGGCTGTGAAATGGCTCACGGCATTTGAACTCGTTTGCACCGGCGACCTCAGCGAAGATTTGTTCAACGCACCCGTAGGCATTTAAGATGGAAGCTGAAACCAACTACGTGATATTCTCTCAGCGGGCTTTCAATGCCATTGTCACAGAGACAATCGACAAACATCCTGTTGAGACCGGTGGCATCCTTATCGGCTACATCCTTGACAATGGTGCTTGGGTCGTAGTCGAAAATATCCCTCCGGGGTATCGCACCATTCATCAACGGGCTTATTTCGAGTATGATGCTGAGTTTGTCAATTACTTGTCAAACGTGGTCGCTCTCCAATACAAAGGCAATCTGCAAGTCCTCGGACTGTGGCATCGACACCCCGGTAGCATGGATGTGTTCTCTTCTACAGACGATGAGACAAATCTCAAATTTGCTCGCGACCGACAATGCGGTTCAATTTCGGCTCTGATTAATTGCGACCCTCGAATGAGAATTACCATGTATCATGTGTCGCAACACGGGCAATGCGACGAAATCGAGTGGTATGTCGACGACGGAGAGACAATCCCTGACGATTTCCTCGAATTACGCTACTCCGACCCCGAAATGCTACCGACATTCGACCGACACGGTATCATTGACCCTAACAGTCGTCCGGTGCCTCCTCCTTTACCCGATGACTCTCGTCAACCTCTGGCTCCAGCTGAATCGGCCGACGAGCAAGGTCAAGACAGACCGCAATCCGACGAAAAATACTCCTTCTCCGATGCCATCTCTGATATTAAAGGCGTTATACGAAAATTGCTAAATAAAAACGATGAAAACAACCAAAACAATCCGCCGACGACACCCCCATGCAATGGTGCCGACTGCAATCATCGGCAATAACGAATACTTCGGAACATTGAAAGGGTATTACGTACCCGAAACTCAATACTACAATATTGTTCCCATCGATGCTAACATCGACAACAATCGCATTCTCGACCTCGGGGTCATACTCCATACCAATCCTTTCAAAGAAGCAAGGGTGGAAAATATCATTGACAACGGCGACTATACAAAGGCTGACCGCAAAGGTGCGCAAGCTCTCCTCCAACGCGCCTCTCGTAACGATATTTCGCCAGAAGCATGGGCGGATCTTTGTCTGAAAATACGTTCCGCCGCACCCGGCATCGACCCTTGCGACTGCCTCATCGGCTATCGCGACAATGGAGAATTGCATCTTGTCCAATGTTTCTGTGCGACGGATTGCCTACCGCTTATCACCAGAGTAAAAATAGAGTCATATTCTCTCAAACTCGACCTGTTTTCTCGCAACACAGGCATTCTCGAATCAGATATAATGCTCCACAAAAGAGCAATGTTTATCGGATGCGGTTCAGTAGGAAGTCTCGTTGCCGTCGAACTCGCCAAAGCGGGAGTGGGAAATTTCATGCTTGTCGACAACGACATCTTCGGCTATCACAACATCTGTCGGCATCAATGCGGCATCTACGATGTGGGACGATACAAAACCGACGCTCTGGCAGAACGCATCTTGCAAATCAATCCTTATGCGCAGATTGAAAAATTCAATCTCGCAATACAAGATGTGGATCGCGACGCTTTCATGAAATTCTGCAACGAAGACACCATCATCGTCGGAGGTGCCGACAATCGCGAAGGCGACCTCTATGCTTGCAATCTTGGCATCAAAGCCGGAGCAGCTTTCGTATCGATAGGTTGTTGGGAAAGGGCTTTTGCAGGCGAAATATTCTATTGCCTTCCATCCGGCACTCCAACCTACCGCGACTTCTTGGAAGTAACCGGCTATGTATCCGGACGTGTCACACAAAATCGACGCTTCTACACTTCCGAAGAAGACCTCGAAAAAGTAAGTTTCGAGCCGGGAATATCTGCCGACGTAAACTTTGTGACAATCGTTGGCGTCAAACTTATCCTCGACTTGCTCAATCGCGATAATGACAACTACACTCAGCGTCTGCTTCCACATCTTACACAGTACACCCTCGTATGCAATACCAATAGTACTGCCATCGGAGGAGAGCAAGCCGAGATATTCTCATATCCGCTGCAAGTCACCACAAGCATCGAAGTCCCTTACGCAACCGAACAATAATCTTATAATACCTACGCAATTAAATGGCAACTGACCAATACGGTCGCATCATCCGACGCGGCCCACGTCCCGAAATTCCCGTCTACGAAGCCCCAGTATATTCTATGTCTTCCTACTACACTCATTCGCCGTCGTTCGGTCGGCGAATGAGAAACGCATGGTACGGATTCAGCAATTTCATCGCCGGAATTGGCAACTGGTTTGCTCGCAGCATGGAAAACATATCATATTATGCGGCTATTATCGCTGGCATTGCGGGTGTCATCGCTTTATTGATATGGGTTTTCGGCATATTCGCTTCCGAGGGTATATTCTTCGGCATTCTTGCCATTATTGGTGCCGTTATCATGGGATATATCGGAGCCATCGGTATCGGCATCGGTGTTTGGGTATTGGCTATGGCACTAATGATTGTCAGATTCTTATTCTGGAACGGTTGGACATTCCTATTGGGCATCGCTGTCGTTTTGGCAATCACTCTCTACACTGATAGAACCCCCGACAACTCCTATAATGAAACCGTCATCGAAACCATTGAGCCTGACACAATGGGAACATATCGTTGCACCGCATCAGTGCTTAATATTCGACAGATTCCCTCGCGAAGCGGAAAAGTTATCGGCACATTAAAACGCAACCAACGTGTCACCGTGATACGCATCGATGGCGACTTCGCCATGATTAGCTTTGGCAACAAAGAAGGCTACGTAGCCTTCAACTATCTCCAAAAAGAATAAAAACGAATTACCCCTACAAAATCATTCAACGCTCAACTTACTTGTCGCGGTCTATGATATAGTCGAATATCGAGATAAATGCCTGGCGAGTAGGGCTATCTGGAAAACGGCTTATCACTTCTACGGCTTCCGCTCGAAGTTCTGTCATGCGACGGCGGGCATAGTCGACTCCGCCGCCTCGCTTGGCATAGTCAATCAGAGCTGTGATTTCATCGGATGAAAGCTCATCGCGTCGCGATAGCTCAAGCATATGCTCTCGATCAGGCATAGCCTCATTTTGGAGAGCATAGATCAGAGGAAGTGTGATTTTCCCCTCACGCAAGTCGTTGCCTGTTGGCTTTCCGATACGACCCTCTTCATAATAATCGAAAATATCATCCTTTATTTGAAAGCAAAGCCCAAGCAGTCGGGCAAACTCTCGCATTCGGTCAAGATCGTCGTCGGATGCGCCGGCTGTATATCCTCCTATCTCCACACACGACACAAACAACGAGGCCGTCTTACGATAGATAGTTTTCATATAAGCCTGTTCGTCAAGACGATGCTCGCGAGCATTGCATATCTGATCAACTTCGCCCACCGACAACTCGCGACCTAAGTTGGAGATGCAACGTATCACTCGCATATCGTCGGCAAGTACCCCCTGCTGCAACGACGTGGAGGTGAAATAGTCGCCCACCAACACCGCTATATGGTTGTCCCAAATGCTGTTGATTGTCGGCACATCGCGACGCTTCTTCGACTCGTCTACCACATCGTCGTGTATCAACGAGGCGTTGTGAAGCATCTCTATCGATGCCGCCGCACTTATCGACTTTTCGCTGATGCCGCCGAAAAATTGTGCACTCAGCAACACCAATATCGGACGTATCTGCTTCCCCTTGGTCTGCAAGTAGGTGGTGATGATTTCGTTCATCATCACATTCGACGATTGTAGCGACTCGGCGATTCGCTCGTTAAGTCGCTTCAACGGCTCCGAAATTGTTTCTTGTATGCTTGCGAGTGTTGTCATATCACATTTTTCATCTGCAAAATTAGTAAAATATTGCCAAGTGACGAGAATTAACTCATAAATATTTCGCCTAATCACGAAATTATAGCTATATTTATCCTCTAATTTCCCTTAAATAACATTTTATGGACGACAAAAAGCTTTTCCTACTCGACGCTTACGCTCTTATATATCGCGCTTACTATGCTCTCATCAAAGCGCCGCGCATCACTTCTCACGGGCTCAACACTTCGGCCATCTTCGGCTTTTGTAACACGCTCGATGAGATTCTCAAAAAGGAAAATCCTTCTCACATAGCTGTATGCTTCGACCCTCACGGCCCCACTTTCCGACACGAGGCCTATGCCGACTACAAGGCTGAGCGCGAGGCCATGCCCGAGGATATTCGCACCGCTATTCCTTATATTAAAGATATTATCGCAGCTCAGGGCATTCGCATCGTCGAAGTCCCCGGCTACGAGGCCGACGATGTCATCGGCACTCTCTCGCGAGTGGCCGAGGCGGCCGACATCACTACCTATATGATGACTCCCGATAAGGATTTCGGACAGCTCGTCACCGATCGTGTGCTCATCTATCGCCCCGGGTTGCGTGGCAATGAGTTCGAGATTCGCGGCGTTAGCGAAATTTGCAGCCGCTATAGTCTGTCGTCGCCGCTGCAAGTTATCGACTTGCTCGCTCTTCAAGGCGATGCTATCGACAATATTCCGGGTTGTCCCGGCGTTGGTGAAAAAACGGCTATTAAGCTCATCGGCGAGTGGGGCTCGGTCGAAAATCTTCTTGACAACACCGACTCGCTCAAAGGGGCCTTGCAACGTAAGGTCATCGACAATGCCGAGCAAATCCGTTTCTCGAAGTTCCTCGCCACGATCAAGACCGATGTGCCTGTCGACCTTTCAATCGACGACCTACGCCGGCAATCGCCCGACATCGACCGTCTTGTCGACATTTACTCTCAGCTCGAATTTAAGACTCTCATAGCCCGCTTGCGCTCATCCGCTCCGTCTGCTCCGCAACCTGTTGCTGCTCCTGAGCCGGCTCCGTCGCTGTTCGATGCTCCCGACCTTTTCTCTTCGCTTGATGATGCTCCCGCTGCGCCGGTTGTCGCTACTGCGCCGGCGGCCTACTCTTCGGTCGCTTTGCTTGACAAGGCTGTCGCAGTAATCGACCGTGCTATCGAGGCCGACAAGGTGGGCATCTCGCTCTATGCTGTCGGCGTCGAAGCCATGACTGCTCGCTTTGTGGGTTTGGCTGTTGCCACAGAGGTTGGCGAAGCTGCGTATATTCCTATTTCGTTGGGCGATGGTCTTAAGCCTCATCTTGCTCGCTTGTTCTCGTCGGCTAAGTTGATTATCAGCCACGATGTGAAGCGCGACATCATCATCCTTCGTCGTAGCGGCATTGAGTTCTCGGCGCCTTACTACGACACTTCGGTGGCTCACTATCTCCTCCAGCCTGAGATGAAGCACTCTCTGCCTCTTGTGGCTGCGGCATATCTCAACATCTACACTCGCGACTACAACGACGATGCACGCTCTCGCAAGGCGCTCGAACTCTCTGCCGATGAGGCTTCTATGCGCTCATGCGAAGCTGCCGATGTCGTGTTGCGACTTCTCTCGCCTCTGCAAGAGGAGTTGCTCAACACTTCTCTTGCTCCGCTGATGACCGATATTGAGCTACCCTTTATCCGCGTACTCGCCGATATGGAGTGGGTGGGGGTGCGCATTGATGTCAATCCGCTTGCCGAGTTGTCGCGGCAGCTCACCGAGCGACTTCACGCTATGGAGGCGCAAGTCTACCAACTGGCAGGTACGGAGTTCAACGTCAGCTCGCCTATGCAGGTGGGAGAAATTTTTTTCGATCGCCTTAAGATCGATCCTAAGGCTAAGCGCACCAAAAAAGGGGCTTATTCCACCACCGAAGAGATTCTCGAAAAGTATCGCGCAGCTCATCCCATCGTTGGGCTTATACTCGATATTCGCGGTCTGCGCAAACTTCTCGCTACCTACATAAATGCTCTGCCGGAGCTTATCAACCCGACTACCGGTCGCATCCACACCTCCTACAATCAGACGGTCACTGCCACCGGTCGCATCTCATCCACCAATCCCAACCTTCAGAACATACCTGTCCGCACCGACGATGGTCGCGAAATACGCCGTGCGTTTGTTGCCGAACCGGGCCACATTTTCATGAGTGCCGACTACTCTCAGATCGAACTGCGACTCATCGCCGACATTGCCGGCGACCGTTCGATGATCGATGCGTTCCTTTCGGGAGCCGACATCCATCGCGCCACTGCGGCTAAGATCTATCACACATCGCTCGATAGCGTCACCGACGACCGGCGCCGACACGCCAAAACCGCCAACTTCGGCATTATCTACGGCATCTCGGCTTTCGGACTTGCCGAGCGTTTGGCTATATCGCGCACCGAAGCGCGTCAGCTCATCGACGGATATTTCGTGAGCTTCCCGCGCATCAAGCAATATATCGAGGAGACCATAGCCCAAGCACGTGCCAATGGTTACGTCTCGACCATCTGCGGACGCAAGCGTATGCTCCCCGACATCAATTCCTCCAACGCCGTTGTGCGCGGTTATGCCGAGCGCAATGCCGTCAATGCGCCGATTCAAGGCAGCGCGGCCGATATCATCAAGCGCGCTATGATCGATATCGCTCGCGATTTCCGCACTCAGCAGTTGCAATCGCGCATGATTATGCAGGTTCACGACGAATTGGTGTTCGACGTCCTCCCCGAAGAACTCGACCGCGTCAAGGAGATAGTGATTCGCGATATGCGACAAGCCTATGCCGGCCAAGTGCCGCTCGAAGTCTCGGTCGGCACCGGCGACAACTGGCTTGAAGCCCATTAGACGGCAAACCCTACGGCGCGACGGGGCTGCTCATGGCTCATCGTTGCCATTTGCGCGGCGGCGGCTTTCACGTCTGAGGCTTCGATTGTCGATAGCGCTTTGGCATCGATGTGGCTCAGTCGCATCACTCGTCGCGACAGTGCCGGGCGGATGCCGGTGTTGATCAATTGCTCTACCCAGCGGGCATTGCTCCATGTCTCGCCTTTTGTCGCTACAGCGGCGTTCACTGCTTTGCAATACTCTCGATGAGCGTCGTCGCTGAAGCGATACCCTTGTTTCTCCACTATTCGCTCGCCGATGGTTATAAGCTGCTCTGCGGTGTAGTCGTCGAAGTGGAAACGCTGTGGGAAGCGTCCGGCCATTCCTTGATTTACCATTAGCATATTGTCCATATCCTTGTCGTAGCCTGCGAGGATTACCACCATGTTGGCGTTGGGGTTCGACAAGTGGGGGAGTAGCACGTTGAGGGCGTGGCGACCGAAGTCGCGACCATCCTTGGCATCGGTGCAGAGGGCATAGGCTTCGTCGATAAACAATACGTTGCCTTGTGCTTCTTCGATCAGCGCTGCCATGTTTTTCTCCGACTGTCCGATAAATTCGCCTACGATGCGCGAGCGGTCGGCGCGTATCACTTCGCCTTTGCTCAGCAGTCCGAGGGCTTTGTAGATCTTGCCGATATGGCCTGCCACGGTGGTTTTTCCTGTACCCGGATTGCCGGTAAACATTACATGATGTGGAGCTTCGGCTTCGGTGGGAAGACCGGCATCGCGGCGCATCTTGTTGAGGCGCATCATGTCGAAATATTCGCTGAGACGGCTCTTCAGATTGTCGAGTCCGGTCATCCCCATCAGCGGTCGCATGCTCTCCTCAAATGAGCCGGCTTGCTCTACCTCTATCTTCACATCGATTGCCTTGATGGTCGATAGGGCTTCGTCCGATAGCTTCACTCCGGCTAAGATGTTGTCGGTGACTCGCTTTTCTGCTCGCGCTATTACGTTGTGACTCACGTTCTCCACCACTTCGCGCTCGCTCCATAGCTTGCCGAAGCTCTTCATTTGCTCCACGAGCGCCACTTTGGCTTCTTCGGTCAGTGTCCAGTGCATCCGGAGCATCTCGTCGCCGATGGTCTCCATTGCTTCCATGGGGGTGTAGTTGGTGATCTTCAAACGGCATCTCTCGGGCCACTTTTTCGCTACCTCCGATGAGTATTCTTGCAGTTGGGCAAACTCCTGCCGGGTGCATCCGATTATCACAGCATTTCGCGACGATGCCATCTCTTTGAGAAGGCGTTTCAGCACTCGCTGCCCGTCGGCAGTGAAAAATGCCGACACTCCGCAGACGTAGGGCACTTGTGAGTTGACAAATAGTTCTGAGATATCGACGTAGCTGTTTTGCTGGCCGTTTTGTGGTATCAACTCCGACGCATCATATCTCACCAGTGTGTCGTCTCTAAAATCAAAAATGCGTGGGAGCGCCTTTGCCAACTTATACATGGCTTCTTTGTTCTCTCCTATCAAGGCGAAGTGAAGCGGCTCAATATCCGCTTCTATGCCGGCTCGCTTGCGGATGTCGTTGAACACGCGCTTGCGGAGCAGTTTCGTGAGCTTGCGACGACCTTCGCCAAAGCCGCCGATGGTGGCCACTCGCTGTTGCCAATCAATGAAATGCTCGGCATAGCGTGCTATAAGTTCAAGCTCGATGTTGTCCTCACTCTTATCGGGCGTGATTTCCATCTTCTCGCTGTCGATTGTCAGCTTGAAGATGGCCGCGGGGTATCCGTCGGTCATCGCCACCAACCGATATTCTCCCTCTTCCCACAGGCAGTAGGGATTGAGCGTAAACTGCTGCTGCTTTGCCTTGCCCACTGTCAGACCCATCTCCATTACCGCGCTTTCTCCCACTCGGCGCAGTGCGCTGTCGTAGCACTTCATCTGCATTATATAGTTTCGGCTCTCGTCGCGCTCTATGTCTGAGGCGGGGTTGTGGAAACTTTTCAAGCCCACTCTCACATCTATCGGCTTGCTGCTTATGGCCACCGAGCGGCGCGAGGTCAATCTTACCTTCGTCGACTCTACACTTTGATAGTTATCGATAGCGTGTGCATGGATGCGGCGATAGATGTAGCTGCCAATCTGTTTGAAGCCCATTTGCTCCAGATTGCCGCTTGCCATGGTGTTGGCCAATATCAACACATATTCACCGGGTTCCTCTATCGGCACCGAGACGTCAAACACTCGATTATATGCCCTGGCGGTGTCGTTTAGCATCGGCAGCGCCGTGCCTGCCTTATATAGATAGTAGTGGATACGTGCCACATCGCTATCTTCCGGTCTCTTTCGCTTGAAAGTATATTGCATCTCTATCCCGTCAGTGTCAAGAAGTAAACACTCCGAGGGGTATGATTCCAAGTCGATTGATACGTCCAAATTGGTTAGTTCTATTGCCTTTTCGGCTTCATCGACAGCTTCGACAGTATAGTTATAGCCATCGATATTCAAGATTGTGTGGTGCTCTTCCTCCTCAGCGTCGTCTGCTTCCTCACCGAGGTCATCATTACTTTCTTCATTGTCCGAATCCTCTCTCTCTTGCTTGATAAAGTTCTCAAGCAAGGTTTCAAATTCGTCAATTTCATCAATTTTGTCTTTTTTCAAATCCTTATCCATAGTTTTATAGGTTTATCAAGTTAGCTAAATTGTTAAACAAAAACATATATAAAACACTCTCGATCAGATGCATCCGGTAGTGAGCATCTGATCATCCCGACACGCATTCTTTCGGTCGGGAAAAAGGATAAAAATCCATTGCAAATATGTCAAAGGACGACTATGCGACCCGTTCGTAAAGGGGCAAAAAATCCCCTACGCACATGGCGCATCACTGAAATGAGGATACTTGGTCGGTCGGTTTTCTGAAGGCGACAAAGTCATCGAACGCAGCAAGATAAAAGCGCTCGAAGCCTGCCCCTGTTCAAATCAGAAGCACCTAACTCAGCCCACGATCCATTTCGTCAGCGTTGTAGTTTGAAAAGTAATGATGAATGGTGCTGTTCATAATAATGATATAGTCTTTAATTTAATCCGGTTTTTCAACCCGCTTCTTCGGAATTATACCGCAAAGCTACGCCAAATTTTCAAATCCACCAAATTCTCCACAAGAAAATTTTCAAAAATCCCCCCTGTAGGGGCGGATTGAAATATCCGCCCGCTCCACCGACCCCCACCGGGCGCATATATTAATGCGCCCCTACCGCCCCCCGATTGCGAAGCCAGATAGGGCTTCATCTAAGGTAACCCATGGCTTTAGCCATGGGACGCCGGATACCTCAGACGAGACTCCTCCGGAGTCTACCACCCCCCGATTGCGAAGCAATCATTAGCTCATAGCCGATACGGCAATAATGCACGGTAATAGAAATAACACATTAAGTCAACTTTTATTCGGGGTTGACCAATATATTGTCAATCAAAATCAGGATAACACATTTTCATGTTTTGATAACGTGTTGGGTGATTAATATCCGGTTGTTGTGATGGCTCCACGTCCGCCACACGATGGGCATTGGTCGTGACTGTGCGATGCATTTACAGTTTCACCACATGTGCTACAATAATAGGGTGTATTTATTCCGTAGGTAGTATTGCGACTGCCTGCTACCCATCCTTTGCCTTTGCAGTAAGAACAAGTTTTTGTTTTAGGATCTGTGTAGCCACTGTTATTGTTATTATTGTAGCTCGGTGTGCTATAACTGCCCGAATAGCTGTTGCCATTCTGTAGATAATATGCGGTTTGTTTTTTACCCTCGATAAATACAAAGTGAGACCTATCGCTCGACAATGCGACGCAGATGTCGGAGTCGTCGGGATTTTGATAGAAGTAATAGGAATCTTCACTACCAATGTATTCACATTTTACTAAATCATTGTTATGCGATACAATAACGTGGTTGTCTAAAATAGAAATAAATTTAGAGCTAAACATATCTGCCCAATATAGCTGGGCATTCGCTGATAAGGCTACGCATGATACTATCAGCAATAATATTTTCTTTAACATAATTTAATTGAGTTAGATTATTAAAACACAAATTTGCAGATTAAAAGTGATAAAATCAAGGGAAAAATCGGGGGGGTAAATGATTGAATATCAGTGTATTATAAATTACGATATGGTTACAAATCGCCCACCGCGTTGCCCCTATCGGGTGCATATATTAATGCGCCCCTACCGCCCCCAGCCAAGCCCGGCACCCCCTGTAGGGGCGGATTGAAATATCCGCCCGCTCCACCG
>CAZWWS010000045.1:0-20597 GCA_964637445.1 uncultured Muribaculum sp. | reverse complement strand
CACATTCTCTCCAACATAAAAAAGAGGATGCCTCGTTTTGAGACACCCTCTTTTTACACTAAACTAATATCTCTTGGACAACTTCAAATGGCTCAGTAGCAAACATCTCTTTTCCTCATTGGTTCTTTTAATTGTATTCGTTGCTAATGGACAAACTTACTCACGTTTTTACACCAACAATCAAATAACAGCCCAAATCAGAGCTCAAGGTTATAAAAACAATGGTGTGTACCCCGAACACATCTACATCAAAAACAAAACAAACACAGCCTTGACTATCACTGGATATATGCGCATCCGATTTACAGAAATACTCAGAAATGGCGACCGTGGCGACATTCAATACAAAGTTGATACATTCTCTTGCACAGTTCCCCCTTGCGATGAATCCAAAGTAAACGATTACTTTAATCCCGATCTTAGGAATGGTGTATATGAAGCGGTCGGGTTTTATATCTACGAAATCAAGGAAAGACATCAATCGACATCACAAGAGGTAGGCTATCAAAAACTCTATTTTTCAGAACTCACCACATTCCACGCAGAAGATGCCACCAACAAGCAAACAGTAACCTTTAACACAGATGGTACTTGCCAATGCATCGGCTGGATTTACACCGACAGCCATTGGCTGAAAGGCACATCAAATGGTATATGCCACATCAAAAAGACAGACTCAAATTCCTACCAAATATATACCCGTTGGGACGAATGGCTCTCCGAAATTTACAACGTGTCCAACAACAAATACCAAAACGGCGGTTTGCTATTCCGGAAGCAATAAATCAATCTTTCAACTATGGACAATACAACCCATTACTTAGCAAAAACATAGTTAGACAATGTCTTCCCTGCCCATTGCAACTTATCACTTCGAGAAAACACCTATTATTTATGGGAACTTTTATAAATTACATTGAGATGATTTTATGAAATTTTCTTTGAGTA
Source organism: uncultured Muribaculum sp. (assembly GCA_964637445.1). Lineage (GTDB taxonomy): Bacteria > Bacteroidota > Bacteroidia > Bacteroidales > Muribaculaceae > M3. Next base: position 19,649 of record CAZWWS010000045.1, on the reverse strand, counting down.
GATTTTGATTTTTGTCGAAAGAGCATAGCGGGCTATAAGATTGAGACTATAGCAAAAAGATGCCAAGACTATTGCAGTTAAGCGAGAGCAGAATAAAAAATTCTATTCTTCCGAGCGAGAGCAACTTGGACGAAGTCAAAAATCAGAAAGAGCTCATTAGGAATGTTTCCGTCATCTTGAACTCATTAATCCGAGGAAATTATAGATATATCGGCTTAGCTATATGTATGTATGCTGCTCCCTTGAGCCGAGGGCAAGTAATTTATTCCCCACCAACACATCTGAAGAAACACAAACGATACCAGCAGCAGATACAACGCCGCCTGCCTATGCCGCGGGAATCCCAACCGAACATGAATATAAGTCAAATACGAAAACCAAGTGATAGCCGCCCACGTTTCTTTCGGATCCCATGCCCAATAGTGACCCCACGCATCCTTTGCCCACAATGCGCCGGTAAGCATGCCTAACGTCATAAACGACACTCCCACGTAGACCAAGTTGTCACATAGACACATCTCCTTCGCGTCCCCGACTCCTTTCTTTATCCACAAAAGATAGACACTCATCACTGCGGCAGCCCCCAGCATCGCATAAGCAAACATATAGATGATTACATGGGGCGCAAACCATGGACTTTGCAATGCCGGCATCAAAGTCTTGTTGTGAATATCAGGCTTAAAAAGGTTAATGCAGATAAACACGATGGCAAGTATCGTGCTGAAACTCAATATCCACTTATATCCCCACCGCATATAGACCAGCAAGCCTGCCAGAGGAAGGAAAAAGGCATACCATAATCGGGTCTCCCCCATTGTACGCAACGGAGGTCGCTCTAACGATACCCACAACAGAGCTATAAAGCCCCCGAACACCAGTAGCCCCGATAGTGTGCTCCAACAAGCCGCCTTGTTTCGTTCTTTAAGCGACATCCACGCACCCACTACCCATAAAACTATTGCCGGAAAGGCAAAATAAATCAACTCATCCCAACTCATCTTCACCCTCCTTCTTATTTTTATGAGCAGTAACAAACATACAGACAGCACCTACCATTATCATAATGATACCGGCATATACCCACGGAAGCCACGGATCGGCCACAAATTCAAACACACTTATGTCACTCCATCGCCCCTTTGTCTCGTCATAGCTCAACTGATAGATTTTCCACCCATCGATTTCCAGAGGTCGATTCACTTCTATTTCGGCTGCAGATTGTTGCCCCTTCTGAGTGTAAATCGTCACTTCCGACAAGAAGCGTTGAGGCTCTCTATCTGGCATCACAATGCTGAAGCTATCGTCCAAGCGCAACGCCTGATAAGGAAATGCATAGCTGCCACAACTAACCCATCCACTTCGCACCAACTTCCCATCGGGCGAAGTAGCCCGGATGTATGCAGCCGACGTGGCTCCCACGCTGCGCCATTCCACAAAATTAATCGTATCATTTTCTGCCATAGGCGCTGCCATATCAAGATTTTCCAACACATCAACACGCCAACCGCAAAGCTCGCCCTCGTTAACCTCATCGTCTATCATCAAATGCTCCGGCTTATCTTCAGGGAAAGCTCGACCGGTCGCATTATCCACGAGCATCAACTTAGGCGGATATTGATCTATCGTAAACGATTGCAATTCGATAGCAATCGGAAGTTCATGTATATTTTGCTGAGAATCAATAGCACGCCACTCCACCTGCCCGACGCGCGTGTGCATCGTCAGACGCTGCATATCTGCGCTCCCGAGCGTAGCACAAACAAGCGCCATAAACAGACCCAAGTGACTACATAAGAATGGCAATTTTCGCCATCTAAACGTCCATATATGCTTTATTGACACCAAGCCCAATATCGTGGTCATCCACCAATACACCAACACAAAAGGCCAACAAGATATCATCTTGCTGAAGCCCAACCAATCGTCGGCCTGAGTATACTCTGGCACCTGCTTTATCATGCCCATCAAGAACGTCATCCCGACGACAAACACCAATGCAGGCACAGCCGCTTTATATGTCATTGCCCAACGGACAAAATATATCCGTTGGTGCAATGCATAAAATAGTATCAATATAATTATATAACCGACTAAGATGTATAGGTTGAGAGGATAGGAAAAACTCGCCCATCGAATATTTCCGCAAGTCATCTGAAGCGCCAACCCGATAAGAGTCAGCCCACTGCCGATACCAAACCCCTCACTCAACCTCCATGGCTTTTTCCACATGATCTGCTACTATATCAAGTTGCCTTCAGCCTTCGCTTGCTTCAGCCATTCGGGCACCTTCTCATTTATAAATTTATCTTTAGCTGCCTTTTCTGCCGGAATATCCAATCCGATATACTCCTGAGCCTTTTCTTTGGTTGAAATATCGGGCATCGGCACATCATCCGTGTAGCCATGCTTTGCCAGCACCTTAGTGATAGCCATACGAGCCTGCAATGCTCTATCAAGACCATGCGACAATATTCGCTGTATCTCTTGTGGCGCATGGAATGCCGCACCGTGTGAAGCCACACCGAAGTCCCATCTCCATTGCGACTGACGAATCAAGTCGAGTATCGGCTTCATCTCCGCTTCGGAAGCTCCCTTTCCCCAAGCAAACTGGGCTTCGATATGCGCTGCCGCCAATTCTTTCTCCAAGCGAGTACGAGTTTCGTTGGCCTTGCGTTGACGATCATACACATTATTTTTCAAAGTCTCTTCGCTTTCACGATGACAAACCTGACACGTACGATCTATCATCGCCAACGGACTCTGCACATGGTGATCGCTATACTTCACACCGCCCTCGCTTTTATAAGGCATATGACAATCAGCACACGACACACCTCGCTGTCCGTGAATACCCATCATTGCTATCTCATAGTCGGGGTGCTGAGCCTTCAAAATTGGGGTACGACTCAATTTATGAGTATAATCAGCATATTCCAATTCATCGTAATATTTTTCCATATCTTCCATCGTAAAACCCTTATCCCAAGGAAATGTCAAATACTTACCATCACCCTTGAAATAATATTCCACGTGACATTGCGCACACACCAACGAGCGCATCTCTTGTGGAGTAGCCTGCGAGATATCTTTTCCTTGACGAGCAAACGCTTCCACCAGAGCCGGACGGCTTATTTGCAAATCCATTGTCTCTGAATCGTGACAATCCGAGCATCCTATCGGATTCACTATCTCAGCGCCAAACGCGCCCCACTTATTATTATAGAAAGCGTCAACACCAAGTTCTTGCATCATGCGAGGCACATCGGGACTCTTACAAGTCCAACAGGTTGATGGTTGCGGTCCGCTTGCCGAATCCATCGGAGCACCGGTACGAAGCGAAGTCCTGATATCCTCCACTGCATGCATGTGACCACGCGGTGTAGAATAGTCCTTTGAGAAAGCATATCCGGCCCAAAGCACCACCATTTCGGGACGCTGTTCTAACACGTCAACCATCACATTTCCATTAAATTCACTTTGAAAATCTGTTTTTTCCGTATCTTTCCACGTCTGATATTCACGAGGGAAATCGCTCTTAAACATTTCATTTTGAGCGACAATACCTTTCATCGGGGTCTTTCTATTATTAAATATGCTGACCACTTCTGCCCTACGCTCCGACAGCGCTGACACTACCAGGCCCAAACAAAACACGACAACCATTGCTCCACCGAACAACAGCCATCCCATCCACGGTTTTAATTTCTTGCTCATATTAATTTAAGGTTTTGATTTATATTCATTTTTTAATTTCTCGCAACCACTCCGGTAATGGCGACTCGGGATACGGCACTATCGAATTGGGAGTGCTCGACAAACTGTTTCGTCCATGAGGTACGTCACGATGGCAATCCCAACATGCCATGCCGTTTTGAGTCTGCAATGTCATGTAATCCAGCTTTCCGGTATTGACAAACTCCGTATTCAATTGTTCATGGCAACGAATACAATTGTTCATAATCACTTGCGAACTCATCGGATGAGCCTGTATCACTTGTCGCTCGCCATTGGTCACAAATGCGGCTACATGCTTCACCCCATCCAAACCCTTGAATGCCCATTTCTTCACAAAGTTTTCTTGTGGCACATGACAATCATTACACGTTGCATCACGCCCGTGCGAACTATGCATCCACGACGCATAATATGGCGACATGATGTGACAATTCACACATGCCGATGGTTCATCCGTAAGATAGGTATGAGCACGAAGCAAATAACAGACGAGCAGAACACCTCCAACAATAGCTCCGGCTACGATGGACAATATCACCTTATGTCGCTTCGTAATAGTCATAACAATGGTATTTTTAGGCATATAATAAGACTCTTTTTCCGGCGATTTAAGACGCATCTTTTCCGCATTTCGACCACCGCTACAGCATTTGTTTCGATTAGCCATAAATCAGAAAATCAACTCAATACAAAGATAGCGCATCGATTTTTCAATTCCAAATATTTTTTTAACTTTTTTGCGACTTTATTTTCCGACTGCTACACGTCGTGAGCTACAGCAAGGGTAAGCACGCTGATGCGAGTCGTTGGCGAAGCTGCATGAATAGCCTCGCAACAGCGCAACAATGTAGCTCCGGTTGTGATCACATCATCAATCACCATCACATGGCGACCGGCAAGATCCACTTCACCTTTCACACCGAAGATTCCCTCGGTATTTTTCCATCTCCCATACGAGCCCTTGGCTGTCTGCGTTGAGTGCGACTTCACCGCCACAAGATTTTGCCCCACAGCTATCCCGGTAACATTACTCACTCCACGCGCTATAGCCTCACTCTGGTTATACCCACGCGTCATCATTTTCCACCAATGCAGTGGCACCGGCAACAGCACATCTATCCCGTCAAAAAATCCATCTCCGCTTATCTCGCGAGCATATTGCTCGCCAAGCCGTTCCGCTATTATCGGTTTGCCATTGTATTTTGCTTGGTGTATCAGTCGAGCATAGTCACTCCTTCTGTAATAATAGAAATATCCTCCTGCACGCTCTATCGGCGAATTTCCGGCAAGACGCTCGTGAAGCAAATTGAAATCGTCGGAGTGCAACTTCGTTCGAGGCAATTCATGCAAGCAATGCAGACACATCACCTCCTCGCCTCGACCAAGCGAAACTCCACACACCTCACACACTTTCGGATACACTATTCGTAGCGCATCATCCACCCACGGCCTCAACGACTCTCCAAATCCCATAGCGCCTTACTCCGTATTGCATTGCTCACTTCAGCCATCTCAAATCCGCGCGACACTCCATAGCGAAACAATCGAGTCTTACCTTCATAACTCTCCACATCCTCAATTGTCCGCATTTTTGCGCGCAACACAGCCATCAAAACCTCTCTATATTCATTCTCATCTATCTCTTCGAGTGCCAGCCCTATCAACTCTCCTTTCACACGTTTCGACATCAATCCTATACGAATTTTTGCTCGTCCCCATCGCGAAAATCTCAACTTGTCGCGCGTATAAGCACGAGCAAACCGCACATCATCCACATATCTCCGTTTCTGCAAACTTTCCAATATATCACGCGCATCATCGGGATTAATGCCCCATGTACGCAATTTCATCTGCAGTTCGCCTACGCTATGCTCCGACCGCGCACACAGTGTCTCCAATCGCTCCATCGCCTTGGCAGGTGTAATCTGCTTCTTTTTATTCTTTTCCATTCTTCACAGCTATTGCAAATCGCTTTTTACCGGCCATATCCGTCACAATATCCACATCTTCAAAACCTTTCTCGGTCAACATCTTCGCCATATCATCGGCTTCCAGTGGATTAATTTCAAAATACAATCTCCCGCCACATTTAAGCGCCTCGATTGCATACTCGGCGATCGCTTTATAAAATCGCAAAGCATCATCGTCGGGCACAAACAATGCCATCTCCGGCTCATAATCAAGCACATTTGCCTCCATATTGACACGCTCACTTTCAAGCACATACGGAGGATTCGACACTATTATATCATAGCGTTCATTCTCCCCTCGCCCAAGCGTCAGCACATCACGGCAACTCAGTGTCACCTTCACTTTCAGCCGTCGGATATTTTCGCAAGCCACCTCAAGAGCCTCTTTCGACAGATCCACCGCCTCAACCACCGGAAATCGCAAGGCGCGCGCAAGCGACACCGCTATACACCCCGAGCCGGTGCACAGGTCGAGCACCGACAGGTCTGCGCCTTGGTTTTGCTTCACAATGATGTCGACAAGTTCCTCCGTTTCCGGACGCGGTATCAACACCGCCGGCGACACCACAAGTGTATTTCCATAAAACCGAGTCTCGCCGAGCACATATTGCAATGGTTCATCATTCATCACACGTTTCACTATCGCCATCGCTTTTTCCGAGATATAGCAGCTCAACAGCGAGTCGCGTTTCAGCACAAGATCCACTGCCGACCATCCCTTCAAATGCTGCATCACCACTCGCACCATCGCGTCAGCCTCACCACTGTCATACTTTTCAATGAGTCTGCCGCGCATCCGCTTCATCAACTCATTCAATGTTATTTCCGTCTGTTCTGCCATTTGTAAAACGCACATTTTATATGCAAATGTAGCAAATCAGTGAATTACACGCAAAATTATTTGTATCTTTGTCTTTGTATGGAATATGACATCAAATATATGCGTCGCGCGCTGCAACTGGCACGGTGCGGACGTTTCGACACCGCCCCCAACCCCATGGTGGGCGCCGTTGTCGTGTGCAACGACACCATAATAGGCGAAGGCTTTCATCGTCGCTGTGGCGAAGGACACGCCGAAGTCAACGCCATCGCATCGGTAAAGCATCCCGACCTGCTCAAAGACTCCACTATCTATGTCACTCTTGAGCCATGCTCACATTATGGCAAAACTCCCCCATGTGCCAAACTCATTATAGACAGTGGCATTCCTCGCGTAGTAGTCGGCACACTCGACCCCAATCACCGCGTAGCCGGACGAGGCATCGAGATGCTGCGACAATCAGGCATCGAAGTCGTCACCGGAGTCCTCGACAGCGAATGTCGACGACTAAATCGGCATTTCATCACAGCCCACACTCTCCGACGCCCATACATCACTCTCAAATGGGCTCAAAGTTCCGACGGATATATCGACTCCGATCGTCCCGACGAAGCCTCTGCTGTAAGATTGTCTACACCGCTCACTTCGATGCTCGTGCATCGCCACCGCGCCGACCATCAAGCCATCATGGCCGGGAGCAATACCCTTCGTCGCGATCATCCTCGCCTCGACGTGCGGCTATGGGATGGACGCAATCCGCTACGCATCGAAGCCTCTCACGATCTTCCGGCATTACTCTCTCAGCTATTTTCACAAGGAATCACATCTCTACTCGTCGAAGGTGGGGCCAAATTATTGCAATCGTTTATCGATGCCAATCTATGGGACGAAGTGCGTATCGAGACCGCCCCGATACATATCGGTCGCGGCGTAAGCGCTCCCCGTTTTTACATGCCCACCACTCCGGTGACCACTATCATCGACAATCGCCGAATCGACTGCTATTTTCGCGATTTAGAGGATTTAAGTAAATAAATAGCGACTATTCGCAATTTTGTAATTAATTTTGTAGTGAATTAATTCATTAAAGATGGAGGAAGCGCTCAAACAGACTCAAGAGCAGAAGTTGCAACAACGTCTCACCCCCATGCAGGTACAGTTCGTCAGAATGCTCGAAATGACCGGTCCGGAGGTGGAAGACGAGGTTCGTCGTGCCGTCGATGAAAATCCCGCCCTCGAAATTGCCGACCCCGACACTTCGCGACTCGACGAAGATGGCGAGGAATCATTCGATGAAAGCGCCGAAGATATGCGTCTTGCCGACTATCCCAACGAAGACGAAACTCCATCATATCGCCTCGAAGCGAAAAATCATAGTGCCGACGATGAGTACTATGAGCCGATAGCAGTAGCCTCCGATGGCAGTCTCATCGACAATCTCACTAAACAACTCGCCGAGTTTGAGTTGTCCGAGCGACAACTGATTATTGCCGAACATATCATCGGCAATCTCGACGACAATGGCTATCTCACCCGAGCCGAAAATGCCATTGCCGACGACCTCGCATTCAAAATAGGTATCGATGCCGACCTCAAAGAGGTGCGCCAAGTCCTCGACATCGTTCGTTCGCTCGACCCGCCGGGAGTTGGAGCCGTAGATCTTCGCGACTGCCTGCTCCTTCAATTGCGTCGTCGTGAATCCTCAGTTGCGGTCAAAACTGCTATTGAAATCATAGCCCACTACTTCGACCTCTTCTCCAAAAAGCACTACGATCGGCTCGCCTCTGCGCTGGGCATATCCGAAGAAAATCTCCGCGACGCCATTGATATAATCTGCTCGCTCAACCCCAAACCGGGAGGCCTATTAGGCGAAGATATCGCCGAAGAGCGCGCGCGACACATCATCCCTGATTTCAACATCGATGTCGAGGGCGACACTATTACACTCACTCTACTCAACAACATTCCAGTCTTGCAGATCGAGGAAAGTTTCAATCGCGAATGGCGTGAACTCGCCACTCCGTCGCGCAGTAGCGACCGCGAAGCGTTGGCGTTCATCAAGCAGAAGCACGATGAGGCAGCCGGTTTTATCAAGGTTCTAAAGATGAGACAAGAGACCCTCTATCGCGTGATGAGAGCCATCGTACACCTTCAACACGATTTCTTCATCTCCGACGACGAAAGCCGTCTCCGCCCCATGATACTCAAAGACGTTGCCGCTCTCACAGGCTATGACCTATCGGTAATATCACGTGCTACGGCCGGCAAATACGTCACCACTCCCAATGGCATTTATCCGCTCAAACTTTTCTTCAACGAGCGTCCCAAAGATGATGACGACACCTCATCGCATGAAATTTTGGCGACTATCAAAGAGGTCATTGCCTCGGAAGACAATCTTCATCCGCTTACCGATGAGCAGATTACATCGCAGTTGGTAGCTCGCGGTTACGATATTGCTCGACGCACAGTGGCTAAATATCGCGAGAAACTCGGTTTTCCGGTGGCTCGCCTACGAAAAAAACTTTAACGCAATCACATCTTCTTATGTATACACTTGCCCGTCTTTTCTCCAACATTTTGAGTCCGATACTGATGCCCTCATACGCAGTATTTATTGCGCTATGGACATCAATCCTTTTCTATCTATCGCCGGGAACTCGATGGGTTGTGGTTGGCGTAACATTTATCATCACTTGCATTATCCCTGCGGCAGTTATATTCATACTCCATAAGATCGGACGCATCTCCGACATCGGACTTAACAACCAGTCGGAACGCTCATTGCCCTATGTAGTCACCACGTTATGCTATATAGCAGCTGCCACATACATGGTGCGCGTCAACGCTCCTATGTGGCTCACAATGTTTCTCATCGGCGGAGCCGTTGCCGCCATTATCTCTCTACTCATCAACAAATGGTGGAAAATCAGCGCCCACATGGCCGCCGCCGGAGGCGTTATGGCTTTAGCTTTCCGCATTGCTTCCAACCATATCAACGTTGTTCCGATGGATTCGGTGATATACACCACCATTATTCTTGCCGGAATACTCGGCACATCACGACTCATCCTTGAGCGTCACACCTTAGGACAAGTCCTTGCCGGCACTGCCACCGGGTTTGCTTCGGTATACCTTCTCACTATGATTAATTAAAACTTTTCATCAATATAATTTATGACACCTCAAGTTAGCATCATCATGGGTAGCACCTCCGACCTTCCTATCTTAGAGAAGGCGGCCAAACTACTCGACGAATTTGAAATCCCGTTTGAAATGAATGCTCTTTCTGCCCACCGCACTCCACGCCAAGTAGAAGAATTTGCTTCAAATGCGGCGGCACGAGGCATCAAGGTAATTATCGCTGCCGCCGGCATGGCTGCCGCTCTGCCTGGAGTGATTGCCGCCATGACTACTGTGCCGGTAATCGGTGTCCCCATCGCGTCTACTCTCGATGGCATGGACGCGCTATTAGCGATCGTACAAATGCCTCCGGGCATTCCTGTTGCCACCGTAGGCATCAACGGAGGTCTTAATGCTGCAATTCTTGCCGTCGAAATGCTCGCATTATCCGACGAAAAGGTTGCCGCTCGCCTTGCCGACTACAAAAACAGTTTGGCAAAAAAAATCGTTAAAGCCAACGAAGACCTCAGCCAAGTAAAATTCAATTTCAAGACCAACTAAAACGAATTCTTCCATAATGAGCAGATACAACTATCGGCGCCGTCCAAGCTCACCGGTCAATGTGGGCGGTGTGATTATCGGTGGCGACAACCCCATTCGTCTTCAGTCGATGACCAATCGCTCCACCAACGACATTGATGCCTGTGTCGAGCAATCGCTTCGCATTGCCCAAGCCGGAGGCGACATCGTGCGCCTCACCACTCAAGGCGTGAAAGAGGCCTCCAATATAGGCATCGTGCGCCAACAGTTGCGCACCCGTGGTTGCTCGGTTCCCTTAGTTGCCGATGTTCATTTCAACCCCAAAGCGGCCTACGTTGCAGCATCCAACTGCGACAAGGTGCGCATCAATCCCGGCAATTTTGTCGATGCTGCTCGCACATTCAAGTCGCTCGAATTTACCGACGAAGAGTATAAAGCCGAAATTCAGAAGATACATGATGCTCTCATCCCATTCCTCGACATTTGTTGTCAGAACGGCACTGCAATCCGCCTTGGTGTCAACCACGGCTCGCTATCCGATCGCATTATGAGTCGATATGGCGACACTCCGGCCGGCATGGTCGAGTCGGTAATGGAGTTCCTTCGTATCTGCCGACAAGAGAATTTCGGCCAAATCGTCATATCCATTAAAGCCTCTAATACGGTTGTGATGGTAGAGACCATGCGCCTACTTGTCAAAGCTATGGATACCGAGCAGATGAGTTTTCCGCTTCACCTCGGCGTCACCGAAGCCGGCGACGGAGAGGACGGACGCATCAAAAGCGCCGTAGGCATCGGCACTCTTCTCGCCGAAGGCATCGGCGACACTATTCGCGTTTCGCTCAGCGAAGAGCCGGAATACGAAATTCCGGTAGCCAAGCGTCTTGTCGACTATATCACGGCTCGTGCCAACCATGCCCCAATCCCTGAGCCTCCGGTCATCAAAGGAGATGCGCGAAGCTATAGTTCGGAGATTCCCGACGCTATTGCATTCCCTGTCATCGGATTGGACATTGAGGAGATTCCTCAGCAGTGGCACACCATCAAAGCCGACTCTCCCATCGACAATATCGCTGACTCGCTCCCCATCGTCGTATGGTCCGACCATATCAACCCCGTTGGTGAAATCCAAGCGTTTATCAATCGCCTTGTCGATGCCGGACACACCAATCCTGTCATCATAAAACTGAGCTACGACACCGACTCACTCGAAGAACTCCAAATCAAGGCCGGTGCCGACTTCGGAGCAATGTTGCTCAACGGCTACGGCTCTGCCATTTGGCTCGACGCTCCTCGCTTCTCTGCCGACGCTCGCAATCGAGTGGCACTCGGCATTCTACAAGCTGCCCGGCTTCGCATTTCGCACACCGAATATATCTCTTGCCCCGGATGCGGACGCACCTTGTTTGCCCTTCAGGACACTATCAAGACCATCAAAGAGGCCACCTCTCATCTCAGTGGGCTGAAGATTGGCGTCATGGGATGTATAGTAAACGGACCCGGCGAAATGGCCGACGCCGACTACGGCTACGTCGGTGCCTCCGTAGGCAAAATAAGCCTTTACAAAAACAAGGAGTGTATCGAAAAAAACATTCCGCAAGAGCAAGCCGTAGGTCGTCTTATCGAATTAATCAAAGCCAACGGCGATTGGCATGACCCCATACTACCATGAGACATTTCCGATTTACAATCATTTCCGCCTTGCTTCTGAGCTTCTCCGGATACACCAACGCTCAGCAGCAACCTTTTGCCGACCTCGAAGCCTCGGTTACCGGCTCGCTCGGCTCAGGCGACTTCGCCCCCTACTATATTTCGTCCAACAATCACGGAGTACTCACGCAGACCTCCAATGCTCTGCTTCGTCTCAAAGCCTCCTCTCCACTCCGCACCGAAGGCACATGGGGGTATGGTTTTGGCGTAGACGTCATCACAGGATTGAGTTCGTCGACCGACTACAGCCGCTACAATGCTACCTCTCAATCGTGGTACAACGCTGAAGAGAGCGCACCAAACCTTTGGTTGCAACAACTATACTTCGATCTGCGATATCGCAGTGTTTTCCTCACCATTGGACTGAAAGAGCATGAGTCGGCTCTCGTCGACCATCGTCTTTCGAGTGGCGACCTCATCGAGAGTGGCAATGCTCGTCCCATACCTGAAGCGAGAGTCGGATTCGTCGAATTCCAAGACATTCCTTTCACCAACGGATGGGTGCAAATCCAAGGCGAAATAGGCTACGGAAAAGCCACCGACAGCGATTGGCTTCGCGACCACTTCAACTACTACAACAATTTTATCACTACCGACTGGTGGTACACCTACAAACGTGCTTATTTCCGTACCAACCCGTCAAAGCCATTGTCGGTAATCGTCGGTGCACAAGCGGCCGGACAATTTGCCGGCAACCACGTCACCTACACAAATGGCGTCGTTACAGCCACCGAAGAGCATAAACTCAAATTTCGCGACTTCTTCGATATGTTTATCCCCAAAACAGGCGAGGAAGGCTTCTTTAAGGGTAATCACCTCGGCTCATGGGACATCAAGGCTCGATACCGTCTTCCTAATGCCGACGAAATCAGTGCCTATGCTCAATGGCCGTGGGAGGATGGCTCCGGCATCGGAAAGTTGAACGGATTCGATGGTGTGTGGGGATTGCAATATAATAGTGCCGACAACGAGCGCCTCATCAATGGCGCTGTAGTCGAATATATCGACTTCACCAACCAATCAGGCCCCATGCATTGGGACCCCGAGGACAACCCCGGCACCACCCTACGCGACCAAGCCACCGGAGCCGACGACTACTACAACAATTTCTTTTTCAACGGCTACGCTCACCATGGCATGTCGATCGGTACGCCTTTCCTACGTTCCACGCTCTACAACACCAACGGAGTGTTGCGCTATCTCTGCAATCGTGTGCGCGGATTTCATCTTGGCGTGAGCGGCTACATCTGCCCCACGCTCGACTATCGTCTATTGTTCTCCTATCGCAAAGGATGGGGCTCGGCGTTCAATCCGCTCATCGACCCATGGACCGATACATCTCTGCTTGTCGAATGCAACTATCGTCTCAATAGCCGCATCGACCTCAAAGGACAAGTATCATTCGACGCAGGCGATATGTATGGCGACAATTTCGGTGCGCTCGTCACTGTGTCCTACCACATTCCTTGGCATCTCAAAAAATAATCCTCACAATGAAACGCATTCCTCTCATATCACTCATACTTTTGCTCGTCGCCGGACTTCAAAGTTGTACTCACAACAATGGCGACATAGGACCTTTTTTCGGTACATGGAAAGTGACCGAAATCACCATCGACTCGCAACCTGATGCATCCTACCAAGGCAACCTCTTTTGGTCTTTCCAAACCTCGGTTATCAATATGCGCACCATCGACCCTTCAACCAACTTGTCATCGGCAGAGTCCTGGGGCGATTGGGAAGACGATGGCAACACGCTACGCCTCAACTTCTCTCACACCGACGATTCGCACCCCACTCCGGGGTCGTCTAAATACTCTCCTCTCCCAGCGTCTCACCTCCCCGCAGGCACGTCGGAACTATCAATTCACTCCATCTCCTCATCCGATATGCGGCTCAGCTACACTGCCCCCGACGGCACTGTGTATGGTTATTCACTAAAAAAATGGTGGTAATTCACCCTAATGATCTATGGCTACTAAAGTTCTTGTCACCGGCGCCGACGGTTTTATCGGCTCTCATTTAGTCGAACTCCTTCTCGCCGAAGGCTATCAAGTAAGAGCATTGAGTGTCTACAACTCTTTCAACTACTGGGGTTGGCTTGAAGACATCAAGCATACGGCTCTCGAAGTCGTCAACGGCGACGTGCGCGATGCTGCTTTCTGTCGCCACATCACCCAAGGATGCTCCATCGTGTTCCATCTCGCTGCGCTCATTGCTATTCCTTACAGCTATGTAGCCCCCGAAAGCTATGTCGACACCAACATCACCGGCACTCTCAACATGTGTCAGGCCGCTCGCGACTGCGGTGTGGAGCGCATCATTGTCACCTCCACCTCTGAGGTCTACGGTACAGCCCAATACGTGCCGATCGACGAGCGTCATCCGCGACAGCCTCAATCCCCCTACTCGGCCACCAAGATTGGAGCCGATGCCATAGCAAAGAGCTTTTTCAATGCATTTTCGCTCCCCGTGGTCATAGCACGTCCGTTCAACACCTACGGGCCGCGACAGAGCGCTCGCGCCATCATACCCACCATCATCACTCAGATCGCAAATGGTGCGCGACAGATTCAAGTAGGCGACCTCTCGCCCACTCGCGATTTCAACTTCGTCAAGGACACTTGTCGCGGTTTTCTTGCGCTCGCTCGCGCCAAAGGAATCGAAGGCGAAGAAATCAACATTGCCACCGGGACTGAAGTATCGATGCAGGACACTCTCAGCCTCATTGCCCGGCTCATGGGAGCCGATGTAGAGTGGGTGCAAGACCCGCAACGCATACGCCCGGCCAAGAGCGAAGTGTTCCGCCTTTGCGGCGACAACACCAAGATTACCACGCTCACCGATTGGCGCCCCACATTCTCACTCGCCGAAGGCTTGCAACAGACCATCGAGTGGTTCTCTATAAAGAGCAATCTCGCAAAATATAAATCCGACATCTACAACCGATGACACGTCTACTCAACATATTGTTTCTCGGCGGAGCCAAGCGCGTCTCTATGGCACGAATGCTTATCGATGCCGGACTTCGCGCCGGCTACGACGTGAAGATTTTCAGCTACGAACTCGAACACCATGTTCCCATCGCCTCTACTGCCGAAATCATCATCGGACGGCGATGGAACGCTCCGGATATTCTCGAACATATCCACCAGACCATCAAACAACATTCTATCTCGATTATCATCCCATTTGTCGACGGCGCTGTGGGCATTGCGGCTCGCTACCGCGATAGATATGGCAATATTTACGCTCCGGTCGGCGAAACATCGCGCGTGGAAGCCATGTTCGACAAAATAGCTGCCGACGACCTGTTCCGACAGACCGGGATACCTATCCCCGAAGCCTATACAAAAGGACGTCCGGTTTTCCCGCTCATCGCCAAACCTCGTTTCGGCTCGGCTTCGCAAGGCATTCGTATCATCGACAATCCTCGCGACTTCCGCGATGTGACCAACAATGCCGACCGCTACCTCATCCAGCAATATATCGCACGGCGCGAAGAATATACCGTCGACTGCTTCATAACTGCCGATTTTCGTATTATATGCACCGTACCGCGACGACGTCTCGAAATTATCGGCGGTGAAGTGTCGCGCACCATCACCGTCCTTCGCCCCGACATCATGGAGCTGTCGCGTTCGGTCATCAATCGACTTCACCTCTCCGGAGCCATCACCTTGCAGTTTATCGCCGACCTCGACACAGGCCGCCTGATGCTCATGGAGATCAACCCACGACTCGGGGGGGGGGCCGTCTGTGCCGTTCACGCCGGCGCCGACATCCCGGCCTACATCATAGCCGAAGCCACCGGAGCATCTCTGTCTCATTGCTCCGATTGGCGCGCAGGCACCGAAATCACCCGCTATCAACAAGAAGTAGTATTCCACAACGACACACCACAATGACACCTCAAAAGACAATCATCATAGCCGAAGCCGGTGTGAACCACAACGGCGACTACAATCTCGCACAGAAAATGGTCATCGCGGCCAAAGAGGCCGGCGCCGACTACGTCAAATTTCAGACCGCTGTGCCCGACCTCGTCATTTCATCGATAGCGCCAAAAGCGGAATATCAAAAGCAGGCTACCGGTTCCGAGCAAAGTCAGCTCGAAATGTGTCGAGCCATTCATCTCCCTCTTTCCGACTATCGACCACTCGCCGACTTATGCCTCCAACATGGCATCGGATTTATGTCGACCCCGTTCGACCTCGTATCTATCGACACCCTCGTTCCTCTCGGCATGGACTATTGGAAAATTCCCTCAGGAGAGATTACCAACCTCCCCTATCTACGCAAAATAGCAAAGTTGCAGGGACGCGTCATCCTATCCACCGGCATGTCGGAGATGAACGAAATTGCCGACGCCGTTCGCATTCTTGAAGACAACGGCACTCCGCGCTCAAACATATCCCTGCTCCACTGCAACACCCAATACCCCACACCGATGGCCGACGTAAACCTACGCGCCATGCAAGCTCTCGCATCACTTCAATGTGCTGCAGTAGGCTATAGCGACCACACCAATGGTATCGAAGTTCCCATCGCCGCCGTAGCCCTCGGTGCGCGTATCATCGAGAAACACTTCACTCTCGATAAATCACTCCCCGGTCCCGACCATAAAGCTTCACTCGACCCATCCGAACTCAAAGCGATGGTCACAGCCATACGCAACATCGAGCAAGCTCTCGGCTCCCCCGACAAGCACGTATCGACTTCGGAGCGCCCCAACATCATCGTCGCCCGAAAAAGCATCGTCGCCGCGCGTCACATCGCCAAAGGCGAAACCTACACCGAAGAAAACATCACCGTAAAGCGACCCGGTGGAGGCATCTCCCCAATGGAGTGGGACAACATCATCGGCCAAACCGCCCCCCACGACATCCCCTACGACCACCTAATCCCCCAGCCATAGCCAACAATTAGCCCGATTCGGCTAATTAGCTTCATTTTGCACTCCTCTATACAAAAAATAGGCTCGTCATCACGACGAGCCTATCTCCTACTAATTAACCTAATATTTACTCTGATAATGTTTTAATTTGCAGCAATCTTCGTTACTGTGCCGCCCACTTTCACTATGTATAGGCCGGCTTGTGGTAGATAGAGTTCTGTATTAAAGCCTGAATATATCGTATTACCTGTTATGCTGTATACTGCTATTGGAGTACCTTCCGTTGCGCCATCGATGGTCAGACATAGTCCATTGGTGCTTATTGTCACATCTGTTGCGTCTACCGCATTGATGCCCGTTGTGCTTTCTGAGCCATTAAAGGTCACCGATGCTGTCGCACGACTACGCACCTCTTCCAGATAGTATGTAAGCGTCTTGTCCGGAGCTATTGTGGTAGTGATTTCGCTCGACTTGCGATGGTAGAGATTGATGTGTTCTTCCTCCGATTCCTCTTCAGCTACTGTTGCGAGTTCGCTTTCGGGGAATTTCGTTGCAAACAATCCGGCATTGCGTATCTCCGCTACCGTGCTGAGACCTTGCACACGTCCAAACGTATAGTAGATGTCGGTGATATAATTGATTGTAGCTTCGCCACCACCATCGATCTTGGTTGCATCTGTAATCCACACATTTTCTACCGTGTTACTTCCATATTCGAGCAAGCGGTCGTGAACTCTTTTTTCCGACCATGCTCCGCCGTCGGTGGGCGAATTGGCATACGATGTTGCATATTGAGCATTGGCAATACCGGCCGTTTCGTCATACTGTTGATAGGTGATATACGACACCGGGAACTTCTGCGAAGTCGCCGACATTGGATCAGTAGCATACGATGTGCCACCGATATATAAGTCACTGCAATACCAACCATCATAGTTGCCTGTTCCTCTAATCTTCTTCGCCGCATTCAACACCGGATTAGTATCTAAGTGATCATAATATTTCACGTCTCCCTCAATTTCATATTCCGGCACATTGTTTGGCTCCGCATTCGAGAAATAGTAGGTAGTAACCGCTTTAACCTTTTGCGGTGCTCCTGCAAAATCCTTGTCAACGATGTACGCCTCATCATGCCCTTTAAGCATCACGCGAGTTGCGTTGGCATAGCGACCATCCGGATCAGCTTCAGTGTCGGTATATTTAGTCAAAGGGGTCTTTCCGGTTGCTGCTATCACATAGTCAGAGTCGGTATAAATAAATTCTTTATTGGTAGCATCATATGCATAGTGTATCGTAATCTTCGTGTTGGTAACAATCTCGCCGGTAGCCACATCGGTATATGTTAGCTCCATCGCATTGCCTTCGTTATCCAATAGCGAATATTCACTCACGGCCTTATAGCTCTCGGTGAAATCGAGATAACTATACTTCGAAATTCCGCTCTCCACATCGCTCATCGACTCCAATCCATGGAACGATGCATCATAGCAGGCATAGAAGCGGGCAAACGCACGGTCATTCCAACTGATATTTGTGCCGGTAAAGATCACCGGAGCCATGCCGATATTGTTGGAATTAGCAGCCATTCCCTCTATCGAGTACACTGCATTGGCTTGCGAACCGGTAGCACCGGCAAGGTCATATCGTCCCTCGAAGCGCACATATATCCTATCGCTGCCATCAGTAGCACCTTCGCCTACTACTTCTATCACTATTCGCTTTAGCCACAGATTATATTCCGACAGCAAGCGATTGTCGCCCATCTTATGGTGATATTCATTACAATTGGTCACATTTGCATTGGGATTGGAATCGGTAATTCCATTCCACACACCCCAACCATCCGAATACTTTGTAATCTCACGAGGCATCTCGTTGAGACGGAACGTGTGTCCATACTTCACATATCGCTCTTGGTCTCGCTCATTATTATCTGCGCTGTAATTGGTATTAAGCAACGTAAAGCGTACTCCACTACGCACTATCATCGGCACATTTGCGTAGTTTTGATTACCCTTTGTATCCGACATATCCGCCTTCAACGGCACACGTAGATAGATACCATTTTCATCGCCGGTATATTCGCGGAAGTCTATATAATATACATTGCTACCGCTCTTATATTGCACCATCTGGTTGCTGCCGGGAGTCACACCCTCAGCCACGATTTGATCGGCTGTTGCCTTGTAGAATGCCAAATATTTGGTCACAGCACCCTGATCGTCGGTGTAAGTTGTGTAATATTTCGACACAAAATTTGCGACATTTTCATCCGTGTTGCTCGCCGCATTGTCCACCCCATAAAGGATTGGGTCATAAAGACCGCCTGACGTGTCCCATGCCACTTGTGAGTCCGACACTCCTGCCTGCGGTTCGTTCCACACCTGCAACCATATCTTCGACTGGTTAGCCGACGAGCTTTCCGGCCACACTGTATAGTCGTAGTTGGGATCATCAGTCAACAACAAAAGCGGTGTATCTTCACCATTATTGTAGAAATATGCTCTTACAAAAGTGATTGTATTTGCCGTCACGTCAGCTCCATCAGGAGCATTTTTAGGCATTTCATATGCCTTGTTAAGTTCGATAGTTCCTGCTTTGCCACAGTTCAAATCTGTCCAATTCGCAGATGCCACCTTAAATTTACCATTGATCGTAAAATTCTCAGTCTTCAACTTATACACTCCGGGGCAATCTGTCGAATAGAATTGGAATGAATCGCTCACCAACCATTCATTATTCGACATGTTAAATTCGCCACGTAAATACCAACCTGTAGCAACACCGGAAGCCGACACCTTATTTTCTGTAAAAGTAATCGAACCGGCACCGGCTGTACCCGACACATAAACTT